>JAISMG010000013.1 GCA_031276875.1 Candidatus Peribacteria bacterium
TTTTTCTCATTAGTTGCGTTTCCCCTTGTCAATGCGGAACTCCTAAAATACAAAAACATTTGCATTCCACATCCAAAAACATATACCTTTCAGCGAACAGCAATTACTTTACGTGAAATTTTATCTCATACACCAAATAGCAATGCAGAACATGAACAGCGAATAATTTTTATTTCTGCATTTCGTTAGAGTAATGTCCTTTCCAAATGGAACTATCTCCATAACTCTCGATATATATATATATCACTATTTATAACGTTTTCGATACTTCGTAATACGTTTCATTCCTTTTTGTCAATGCAAAAAGGGATTTTTTTACGTTCACAATATGTTCAAATATTCTTTTATCTTTTCTCTTATATTCTCAATGAAAAAATCAATGAAAACTCTCGTATGAACAGCACTAATGACGCTCGCTTGTGTCGTTACGTTTAGCCGAGCAGATGACCAACTCAATTGGAAATGGTCAACCACTTCTTCGCTTACAGGATGTGTACAAGTAAGTATGGTAGGAAACGACTTTTGAACGGGGACCTTTACCCGAGGAGATGGAACCACAAAAAATTTCCTTCTCACAACAGGAGAAACAGTGAGTCCAATTTGTCACGGATACCCTACTACAAGTGGACGAGATGTACAACTCACCACTTCTAGACAGTTCTTTTACCTTGACCTTACTGGACAGCAATTGCAAAGTTTTTCAGGAGGAACAGCGACAGGACTTGTCTATTTGGGATTATCTCACAATCATCAATTACAAAATCTTTCCGCGGAAGTGTTTTCTGGATTGGAGAGTTTGCAGTATTTGGTAATCAGTGAAAATGGACGAACTACTGAGCAATACAATGCTTTTCTTTCAGGATTTAGTGAACAATCTTTATTGAGTGGTGGTAGCTTATATGCAACGCCTTATCAATATGGAGGATGTAATATTTCTAATCACGAAGCAGGAAAAAAAGGGAAAAAGCTGATTTCTGATAAAGGACGAACTGTTATTGACGCGGGACTTGCGAACTGTCCAGCACCAGTTCCACCGACCCCTGCCCCTTTCAATGGATGAGGAGGCGGAGGAGTCAATTTGAAAAAAGACGTTTGTCCTAACGGTGATTTTTCACCTTCTTATTATGATAAGGAATGTGGCAGTCATTTTGAACAAGGCGAAACCGAAGTGAAAAATCCAGAATCAGATTCTTCACCTGCGGCTCAGAATGAGGAGGTGTTGACTGCTTACCAGTGGGCATATGCAAACGACATTACCACCTTGCCACTAGACCAAGCAGACCCAGAATGACCATTATTGCGTGCTCATCTGGCAAAAATGATGGTGGCGTTCTCACTTATGAATGTCTCTCGTCATTCTGAGGAAGTGAACGGAGTGAACGACGAAGAATCTAGTCAACAATCCATAGATTCTTCGCTACGCTCAGAATGACAGCTTGACTCAACGTGACAACTTACGGGGTCAGAATGACAATGTTCCGCCTTCAGCGACCTTGACCAAACCAACTCCGAATTGCAATCTTACATCATTGCAGCTTGTCAGCTCTGAATAATGGGAATTCATACGGATGGAACGCCATTGAAAAGCTTTCTGCCAAATCAACCCGTAAGTAGAGCTGAATTTGGGACAGTCTTTTCGAGAGTGCTGTATGGAGATAAATATAATGATGGAATTCCGTATTACATCAACCATTTACAAGCATTGAAAGAGAATAGCATTATGACCGACATTACAAATCCTACAGCACGTACAGAACTTCGCCAGCGAGTACGACTCATGCTGATGAGAAGCACAACATAACTTTTTACTTGTTCTACCAATTATAAGATGAAAAAAACAACACTAATACGAACGTTAAGCGTTCTAGCCATAGGAGGAATAGTGCTATGGTGAGCCAAAAGTTTAGCAGGCGGGGAGATGCATATTCAGCATAAAGCGGTATGTAGAGCCATACTCTGAACTGGTGAGGTACGGAATACTCCCGAGGGAACAGGAGACATAGCACTTGTAAACCAAACAGAGACGAGTCATAATGTTTGGGTCCCAGACGCAGGAGTAGCTACTTTTAGTGGTGGATATGATACTGATAAGTGTACCTTTAGCTGTAGAGCAGGATACCAGTGGAAAAATAATGGATGTGAAGAAGTAGTCACACAATATCCAGATTGTGATACACCAGACATTACGATAGGTAGTTATACAATAGCAGCGTGTAATGTAGGAGCAACGCAAGCTTGGACGGGAGATAGTTCTTCTCGACAAAATTCTTACGGATGCCATTTTCAACAAGGGAATAATTATTGTTTTATGGGATATCTCGCAGCAACAGGAATTACGGTAACTGGTACACAAATAAATGCAGTAGGATATTGACCATCTAATCCCTACAGTAGTAGTACACGAATTACCGACTATCAACGAGAGAGTTCAAATAATCGTGATTTATGGGGAGACATCACTAATACCCAAGAGGCAAGAAGATGACCGTGTTCTATGGGGTATCACGTTCCAAGTTATGAAGAATGGAAAGGAATAATCAAGGCAGGATTTGATGAAGGGAAGTGGTCAGGTACACCGAATGGCTCATTTACTTCGTGGAACTGGGATACTATAGGGTTAACAGAGTTTCAGAAAACATTAAAATTACCGAGGTCAGGTACCCGCCATTATTCTCCTCCAGTAGTTAGTTATCAGAATAGTTATGGTGACTACTGGTCTTCTAGTCTAGACACCTATCCTTATGGTGCGAAGTATTTGGAGTTTAACGAAAATGGAGGATGACTGAGAACAAACACTCGTAGTTACGGTTTTACTGTTCGTTGCTTTAAAAACTCTTAGTGTGATGGACACACTTCAAGTCATTCTGAGGCGAAGCCGAAGAATCTAGTAACTGTTCCATCACCTCCTTTCGCATATGGATAATATTCCCATTACGTACAGCTACGGGGATGAAGTTTCTCCAAAAGAGCGGGATTTTCTGATTGAGGCATCGGCGGTTTCGGGTTTTTCCGTGGAAGGTATCTCCAGCTCTAGGAAATCTCAGCGTTGCACCGACTAATCTTTCCTCATTCACGTCCAAGGTGATGCCTGCAAAGGTTTGAAGTCAGCATTTTTTTATGATTGTTTCTTCTGTGAGAGAGTGCTTCCAAAAAGGCTGAGCAGAAGCAGGGGAGTGGGGTTTGATAATCGTGAGTTGGTGCTGGTGGCGGAAAAAGTATACGCCTTGTTTTTGTTTCCGTCCTGAGGAGGAAGTAGTGAGCCGTTTGGTTCGTTCTTGGAGTTGTGAACTGCTCAAATTATTGGCAATGCCTAGCATATTCCACAGACTAAGGAGAGTAGCAGAGCTGAACCCTTCTTTCTCCCCCTTCATAAACGGTAAACGGTAGGCGTACTGGGCATTTCGTGCAGGAGAGGTGGCGATGGGGAGCAGAGTAAAAAGTTTTGGATGAGGTGAAGTATTTGGAAGATTGGGAAGTTCATAAGCGGTGATTTCGTTATATACGGTTTTCATACTTTCCAAAAATTTATTCGTTCAGCTTTTTATGGCGGTGAGTTTTTCGATGATTTCGTGGCGAATGAAATTTCTTTGAGAAGTGGTGAGTTCGTTATTCGTTGCATCTTCAAAATAACGGATACGAAACTGCTGGCAAAATGCGATAAGTTGGGGTTTCGTCACTTGTAGGAGTGGTCTGCATACGGAAGTCGCTGTGAGGAGCGGATGAGATTGGAGCAATTGCATATTGAGAAAGCCTTTCAATCCGGCTCCACGAATGGCGTTCAAAAAGCTGCTTTCAATCCTATCTTCCAAATGATGTCAGAGCAACAATAAAGCAGATGGCGTATGCAACGTTGTAGTATATTGATTGAAGCATTCGTATCTTCGTTTTCTCAGCGATTGTTCGGTAGTTTTTGTTTCCTCTGGTCTTTCAAAGATTTGTACTGGTAAGGAGTGAAAAAAGCTGGTGATATAGTCAGCTTCTTGTGTACTTTGGGGTCTGATACGATGATTACAATGGAGGATATGGAGCTGTTGGAGCGGAAATTTCTTTTCATATCATCGCAAAATCAGCAAACAAGCAAGCGTCATACTATCCACTCCGCTAGATACGCCAATCATTGCGTGGGGTTCTTTAGAAAGAACTTGTTCAAATACAGGAAAAATCTCATTCAGCACTCGTGAAGGGAGGTCAGCTTTTTTTATCTGTTGTAAGGCACTAAAATGGGAAAGCTCTTGCATTTACTCAGAGGAAAACTAAAATCATTCCAATCATTGAACAATGCATTTTATTTTTTTACCACGAAAATGAAAGGAGAAAATTTTGACATTAAAATTGCGGATTTGCTCAATCATTTGGGAACGGATACGATTGTGTTTGACCAGTTGACCACGCCCTTATTGCCTCATTTGACTGAGGAAGGTATCCGTGGAACGTTGATATTGCATTCGGTAGATGGACAGAGTGTTTGGGTGAAAATTGAGGATTTGGAATGTGCATTGCAAGAAGTCTGTGAGCAATGTTTGCAACCGTTTGTGCGTTCTGTCTCAGTTGAGAGCTATAGTGCAAAGTTTGTATTGGACACCAAGGAACTTGAAGAAAGTACTGAAGAAGTCATTTTCCCTATAGACAAAAAAGGTGACATTATCAATATTGAAGAAATGCTCTATCAAGCAGTCCAATTACAGGCACCGTTTGTGATTAAGTGTGAGGCGTGTCTTGGGAAAATGCAGTGAGAAGACGTTGAATAGTGGTATTTATGGTTTGAAACTGTTTTTAACAGTAAATACAATATGAAGATTACAATAACCCTCCTTTGTCTAATTTTCCTACTTGGTCAAGGTTGAGATTGCTTTTGATTTCGATTTTTTGTTTACTTTCTTTGCTACGAGATTTAGCGATAAAAATATCAATAGGATGTGTTCTCCTAAAATTGATTTGAAATTTTTGTGTCGTGTCCAAAAATACATCTCTGACTTTTTTTGCGATAAATTCCAATAATCCCATTTCTGAGATTTTGAAAAACGTAATCACCAGAAAAATCAGAATAATCAGTACAGCCATTATGACGCCAAAGGCTTTAGAGCCAGTTTTGGAAATGGTACTAAAGGTCCCCAATGCAATCACTACTCCAATCGCCATTGAAAACATTTGTATCATCGTAATATTAAATCAAAAAATGCTAATTCCCATTCCGGAGAGAAATCCTTTTTGAATATTCTGTGGAAAAATAACTTTCATCAGCTTGCTATAAAGATAAAGTATCTTAATTATACGGATTATAGGGAAATTTTGCAAAAAATAAGGCAGATTTTTTTACAGTTCGTCTAATCCTTCAGGGAGTGTGGTTTTTTTGGAGGCACCAATATTGATATGAATATGGCTGGTAATCAGGAGTACCAACACACCGTGAGCAACCATTCGTATCGGAAAATAACGTACAAATTCACTGATAATCCCAAAGGTTTGACTGATACTTTTGATAAAAACTTCTGTTGCCAGTCCTTGCCCCATCAATGATAAACTCAACGAAAAAATAAAGCTGAGTAAAGTCAGAGGAATGAGTAGGATATATCGCAGTTTCTCCGTTTTGGCATTATCCAAATTTGCAACACTGATAGTGCTAGAAGTGTATACCAAAAGTACCAGCACTGCAAACAGCACCAAAATAAACGTCAGTTGTCCATTTTGGAGAAAATGAGCAAAGGTTTGATAGCTGATAGTTCGAAAGGTGGTTTCAGGAGTTTGTAATAACCGTTGAGCCCGGATATTAAGGCTTTCTCCAAACGCATAACACGTTCCAGCAATCAGATAGTTTCCGATAATCAGCTTTATCATTTTTTCGGTTCCCATCCACATAGCCCGCAATAAAATCCCAATTCCTCATAGGAGGATAATATATCCTAGTCGATTTTCCATCGGTGTAAGAAAAATAAAGATTGATTATGTCATACAATTGTATAGTATAAACTTCGGAGAGATTTTCAATCTTTATTTTTATAGAAATATTTATAAAAAATGATGAAGAGCAAAAAAAGCTGATTTACCCTCATAGAAGTAGTGCTTGCGTTATCACTTTTTGCTTTTGTGATTGTGGGAATTTTATTGGCACTTACCAGAGCAAATGCCTATGTCCAAACGAGCAAATTGCAAGTAATGTCGATGAATTTGGCGAGAGAAGGTGTAGAAATGCTCTACAACATCAGAGATACCAATCGAAAAAAATATTCTGGGAGAAAAGATGATTGTCGATTAAAAAAAGACCCTTTTTCTACCGATGATTGTAAAGATAATAGTATAAAAAGTGGAATATTTACTATCAAGCAACGTGTGCATAATGGACAGCAGTATCCTGCGTTAGAGTCTGTTTCTACTTCTTGTGCTGCCCCTTATGTAACATTTAATGAATGTGTAGATACCGAAAAAGCCAAATTTTTGATAGCGTTTACGGGAAGTGTTTTTTTGTCAGGGAATTGGGTTCCGCTTTCTGGACTTATGCAAACGGAAGCGAAGTTTTACAGAGTAGTGAAGGTACTAGGGATTTACAATAAGTTAGGAACTAATGCTGATGATACTTCTGTTACTGCTAATAGCCCTCAAGAGTTGCGTTTCTGTGTGAAGGTGTTTTATATGGGGGTGGAGTACGGATTTTCTGAATTATGTAGTGTGATGACCAACTTTAAATCGTCGGTGTAGGAGAGAAGTTTGCTGTTTTCATCATCATTTCAAAGACATTACCTCTGAGTTCTTTTCTCATTGGATTGGCAAATCGTGGGATAATGCCTGCTTTTTGAAGTGTAAGCAAATGGTTGTGGTATCGCCATTTTTCGTTTCCTTGATGTTTAGTTCCTCGGAGCATACGAGAAAGGATAGTAGCAACTTCAGCAAGGGTGATGGTATCATTAGGTTTGAAAGCTGATTTAAGGGTTTTCCCGTCGGAGTAATAGCCCATTAGTCCGAGTTCACAAGCTTGAATGATGAAGGTTTGAAGTTCGGAGTTGGTTTGGTTGAGGTCGGTGAATGCGGTACATTGTCATTCCGCAAGTGGTTGACGAGAGGCATTCATAAGCTGGGAGAATACGACGATGACTTTTGCCATTTCAGCTCTGGTGATGGTGTCATTTGCTCTGAAAGCTTCATAGGTAGGCATAGAAGTAAGTGCGTTATCTTTTGCTCGTTGGTAAATTGCTTGGTTGGAAGTGTCTTTAGACGTTTCAGTAGTGCCGTGTTCTGATGGGTTATCAGCTTTTTTTGGCTGTTCACAAGTTTTATCATAATAGGAAGGAGAGAAATCACCGTTGGGACAGTAGTCTTTTTGGAGAAGAATGCCTCATCCTCATCGTCCTTGATTGAATGAAGGGAGAGGTAGGATAGGTGGAAGAGGTTCAGGAGGTGCTATGACTTTTATGGTTCTAGTGGCAGTATCGGTATTTCCAGCGGTGTCAGTATGACTATAGATGATGAAATAGTCGCCTAGTACACTGGTATTCACTGTTCACGTGATGAAAAGTACTTCTCCTGTGCCGTCGTAATTGTCTGTCCATCGTGCTCACAATTCAGTATATACGCTGTGTTGGAGTATAGAGATGAGAGGTTCTCCGTTCAGAATAATGACAGGAGGAATAGTATCAATGGTGCCAGTGGTATCAACAATATCTACAGTTCTTTGTACAATGTTTCCTGTGTTGTGATTAGTGTCAATGTAGCGATATTGTAAAAGATATTCACCAACCGTTCACGTATCCACACTTCAGCTGAAGGCGAAAACAATTCCTGTTCAGTCGTAGTTATCAGTTCGAGAAGCTCCTTCATCGGTGAACGTGCTGTGAACTTCAAGGGTGATGTCTCCGCTTCAAATCAAAGTTAATGAAGGTTGAGTGGTATCAACGACGTTTACAGTTCTTACAAGTTGAGTTGCTTGATTTCCTGCATTGTCGGTTGCATTGTAGGTAATGGTATAGGTTCCAACTGTTCACGTGTTTACGTTTCCGCTAATGACAACAGAAAGTCAGGTGCTGTAATTATCACTGACGAAGGCTCATTGTTCGTTGTAGGTACTGTGAACTTCTAACGTGATGTTTCCGCTACCGTTCAACGTGATGATAGGTTTAGTAGTATCAACGACGTTTACAGTTCTTATAAGTTGCATTGCTTGATTACCTGCGTTGTCAGTTGCATTGTAGATAATCGTATAGATTCCAACTTTTCACGTGTTCACTTCTCCGCTGATGAGGACAGAAAGTCAAGTGCTGTAATTATCGGAAACAGTGGCTCATTGTTCGTTGTAGTTGCTGTGAACTTCAAGTGTGATTGTTCCACTTCAATTCAAGGTGATGATAGGTTTAGTGGTATCAACAATATGTACAGTTCTTATAAGTTGCATTGCTTGATTTCCTGCGTTGTCAGTTGCGTTGTAGGTAAGCGTATAAGTTCCAAGTTTTCACGTGTTCACTTCTCCGCTGATGATAACAGAAAGTCAAGTGCTGTAATTATCAGAAACAGTGGCTCATTGCTCATTGTAAATTGAATGCACTTCAAGGGTGATTGTTCCGCTTCAATTCAAAGTTAATGAAGGTTTAGTGGTATCAACAATATGTACAGTTCTTACAAGTTGCATTGCTTGATTTCCTGCATTGTCGGTTGCATTGTAGGTAATGGTATAGGTTCCAACTGTTCACGTGTTCACTTCTCCGCTGATAACAACAGAAAGTCAGGTGCTGTAATTATCAGAAACAGAGGCTCATTGTTCCGTATAGTTGCTGTGAACTTCAAGGGTGATTGTTCCGCTACCGTTCAACGTGATGACAGGTTTAGTAGTATCAACGACGTTTACAGTTCTTACAAGTTGCATTGCTTGATTTCCTGCGTTGTCAGTTGCATTGTAGGTAATCGTATAGGTTCCAACTTTTCACGTGTTCACACTACCGCTGGTGATAACAGAAAGTCAGGTGCTGTAATTATCAGAAACAGAGGCTCATTGCTCGTTGTAGTTGCTGTGAACTTCTAACGTGATTTCCCCGCTACCGTTCAACGTAATGATAGGCTTAGTGGTATCAACGACGTTTACAGTTCTTACAAGTTGAACTGCTTGATTTCCTGCACTGTCAGTTGCATTGTAGGTAATCGTATAGATTCCAACTTTTCACGTGTTCACTTCTCCGCTGATAACAACAGAAAGTCAGGTGCTGTAATTATCACTGACGAAGGCTCATTGTTCGTTGTAGGTACTGTGAACTTCTAACGTGATGTTTCCACTTCAATTCAAGGTGATGATAGGTTTAGTGGTATCAACAATATGTACAGTTCTTACAAGTTGCATTGCTTTATTTCCTGCACTGTCGGTGGCATTATAGTAAACATACTGTGTTCCAAGTTTTCACGTGTCCACGTTACCACTGATAACAACAGAAATTCACGTATCGTAATTATCACTTACAGAGGCTCAGCTTTCAATATATGTATCTCCAGCTTGTAAGGTGATTTCCCCGCTTCCAATCAAGGAGATGACAGGTTTAGTGGTATCAACTACGTTTATCTTTCTGCTTTTTGGTTCTGCTTGATTGTTTGAAGTATCGGTTGCATTGTAATATACATAATATATTCCCACCTTTGAGGTGTCCACGGTTCCGCTGATGACAACAGAAATTCACGTATTATAATTATCGGAAACGATGGCTCATTGCTCGTTGTAGTTACTATGTACTTCTAACGTGATTTCCCCGCTACCGTTTAACGTGATAACAGGTTTCTGAGTATCAACCACTTTCACCGTTCTGGTGATAGTTCCTACGTTGTCATCAGCATCAATATAACGGTAATACAAAACATATTCACCAACAATTCCCGTGTTCACACTTCCACTAAACGCGTACACTGTCCCCGTTCCATCATAGTTATCGGTTCGAATGGCTCCTTGGTCGGTATATGATGCACCTACTTCCACAATCACTGTCTCACTTCCATTGAGCGTGAGGACAGGGGCAGAAGTATCAACATTCAAAATGGTAATTTTGGCATATCCATTTCCTGGGTTTCAGACTTGTGTTCCTCCTGTAGGAGCTGGCATCGTTTCATTTCCTGCTTTCATCACAGCGTCAGTAAAAATCTGATTGGAATAATGGTGAGAACAGACGACATCGGTAGCTGCTATAGCCATAGTACAGGTTGTAGCGTTAGAAGATGTACGTGGTGCTGTACTCGTTGCACTGATAATTGCCACTGCTCCCGTGTATCACGAGATGAACGATGAACCACCACCAGCAACAATCCAATCTGCACCTCCTCCATAATATCCCCCTCCACCTCACGCACGTTTTCCCCTTCCACCATTACCAAAACTTCCTTTTGCTATCTCTCATTCGTGTGCTCAGTTTGCAAAGCCACCTCCTGCAACTTGTGTTCCACCATATCCTTCATAGCTACCATTATGAGTAGTAGATACACTTCATCCTACTAGTCCTCCACCATATCCAGTTCCGCTATGAGCTACACTTACAGCACCAGCACCTCCTCCTGCTACCATAATTCTTGCATTGAGAGAGGTATCTTCAAATCTCACATCGGTAGCACCTCCTCCACCTCCATTATTACTGTCTCCTTCAGTCTGTCTAGTTGTTCCACCTCCATTCCATCCTCCCTGTGCAGGAGTAGTAGCATTTGGTGAAGATAGCCCTTTCCCTCCTACATAGACAGAGAGGGTTTCTCCTTTGTGCAGGTAAAGGGTTCATTTAGTATATCATCCTCTATATTGATATATCCCTCCTTCAGCACCTCGAAGTTCTATCTGATAGTATCCATTATTAGGAGCTGTAAAAGTCTGAGGTGCTCCATTATAACTAAAATTAAAGGTATCACCGACTGCTTGTGGGGTTATGAGCATTGTTTCTTCTAAAGGTTGGATGAGGGTGTTGTCTTCTGTTGGTAAACCCTCCTCTTCGGTTGGGTTACCTATGGAGTCAAGGGGCGGTGCCCCTTGCTCGATTGTGTCAGGGCTTTGCCCTTCGTCTATGTCTTCGGTTGGGTTGTTATCCTCTGTTGGATTGGATGTATCCAGTTCCTCTTCTTCCGTTCCTGTTCAATTTTCGTCATTCGGATGCTCCACGGGGTCGTCCCTACCCGTGTCTATGGTTTCGTCTGTCGGCAAATCCCCTTCCGTTCCGTTATCTGACGAAACGTCTTCCCCCTTATCAGGGGGATTCATAATTTGTGTTGCATCGTCTGTTTCTTCTTCTCCGACTTGTTCTTCAGCTTCTCCATTAACTTCTCAAAATAAAAGTACCTCTGAGCGTAAGGAAAAAGTAGGGGAGTGGAGGGAAGCGACTAATCGTCCACTTACTCCGATGAGCAAAGAACTGACTCCTAAAATACATTGCATAGTAATGTTTCTTCCGGATACTTGTTTCATAATTCATAATTAAGGAGTGTAAAATACATAACTCTTTTATTATATTCCAAAAAAATTTAAACGCAAAAATTTTGCCAGTTTTTAAGGTATTTTTATCTGTATTTCTCATAAAGAAAAGACACATATATTGACTTTATTAAATTATAATTATTATATTGTTGTATATAGTCAAAGAAATTATTGAACCTTACTTTAATGAAGAAATATTGCACATAACGCCGAAATAAAAATTCTCGAAAAATCCCTTGCATTTCTCTAGCAAATCACTACATTGTAGCCAACAAAGTTGTTCAAAAGCTGAACTCTACAACACATTCATCACAGAATGAGGCTAGGTTTCAGTGGGGTTTCTTCGGGGAAATGATAGCTTATAAAGCAGGCTCTCATTGACTGGAAATCAAGATTTTTTTTCTCTTGGAAACTTTGTTTAGAAAATCTCTTGCATTTGATGAGGAGATGAGTATACCAATCACATTGTTATTTATTTGTTCTTGTACACTAGATGAAATCAAAAGCCTTTATGAATGACATCAAAGAGAAATCACCCAAAGAACTCGTTGCAATGAGAAAAAAACTCAAAGACGAACTCTTTACTCTCAAGATGAAAAATGCAATTCGCGGACTGAAAGAAACCCATTTGCTGGGAGCTCTCAGGATTAAAATTGCCAGAATAAATACGGTTTTAACTTCTAAAACGGCAAAATAATGACCATTATTGGAGAAAAAAATATCAAAGAACTCATAGGAGAAGTCGTAAGCGATAAGATGCAAAAAACTCGCGTAGTGATGGTAAAAAGTGTAAAAGTGCACCCTCTCTACAACAAAAGGTTTGTAGTTCGCAAAAAGTATTACGCTCACGATGCTTCTGATAGTGCAAAACTAGGAGAAAAAGTAAAAATCAGAGCTATTCCTCCGCTGAGTAAACTCATTAGACGAGAAATTGTAAAATAAAGAATGTTCTTCCATTCAGTTTTTATTACTATTGCCAAGACAATGCTAAAACAAGAAAGTATGGTTGTGATTGCTGATAATACGCAAGCAAAAAAAGCAAAAATAATCAGAATAGTCAAAGGAAACGCTAAAAGTGCTACCGTTGGAGATAGAGTGGTGGTAGCAGTCAAAGACGCTACTCCTACCGCTTCAGTCAAAAAAGGTCAAGTAGTGCCCGCAGTTATCGTGAGAGTGAGAAAAGAAATCTCTCGTCCTGATGGAACCTATGTTCGCTTTGGAGATAATGCGGTGGTTTTGCTGACCAAGGATACGAAAGGAAATCTGAACCCTATTGGAAAGAGAGTCTTTGGACCGGTTGCGAGAGAACTTCGTGATTTAGGTTGGAGAAATATTACCAATATGGCGGAAGAAGTGGTATAAAAAATTATTTATCTCTTAAATCTCTCACAATATGACAGAACAGAACAAATGAAACTTCTTGAAAAAAGGAGCTACAAAATGGATAGGGGTGATAGTCATTCTTATACTCATTGCAGTAGGATATGTGATATTGAGAGAGCCATCAAAAATTGTGAAGTTGGGATTGATTGTTCCACTTTCGTGAGAAAATGCAGAATGGGGAAATGAAGTCTTAAAGCTATATACAGATGAAGTGAATAAATTTAATGCTTCACACCAAAGGAAAAAAGTTGAGTTAGTGGTAGTCCATAATGAAAAATGTAAAGGAGATAAAGGAATAAACGCACATTCATACTTTGATGATAGCGAAGTGAAACGTATTACACGACCTGATTGCATAGAAAGTCTTGATTATGAAGAGATTGCAAAACAAGCAATGATTGATATAGAAGTGGACTTCACTATGGAATGAAATTATAGTACCAAATAAAATTCTATATATTATTCAGATTTATTTATCTATTACAATTCAGATGAAAAAGATAAAAAAAGCAGACCCGGTTATCGTGATAGCAGGGAAACACAAAGGAAGCATTTCCACGGTGGAAAAAGTAGTCGATGACTTCATCTACCTCAAAGATGTGAATGTAGTCAAAAAGGCAAAAAAAGGAGAGGGATTTGTCAAAAAAACCTTACCTTTGCACATCTCTAACGTTGCCTATTACCTTGCCGACCAAAAATCGCCGACCAAAATCTGAATTGAACTCACCTCCAAAGGAAAAAAAGTCAGAATTGCCAAAAAAACTGGAAAATCCATTGATTAGTTTTAATTAGATGTTTCAATTGAAATGAAAAAAGCTGAACTGTACCAAAAGATGAAAGAAAAACTTCATCTCACCAACATTAATGAAACCCCTAAAATCGATAAAGTCGTTGTCGCAATGGGAATTGGTTCTCTCGTTACGAGAAAAGGACACAAAGACTTTGAAGAGTTTGAAAAAAATCTCAAAACCATTACGGGTCAAAAATCTCATCTCTGCAAGTCCAAAAAATCCATTTCCAACTTCAAGTTGCGTGAAGGATTACCAGTAATGCTCAAAACTACTTTGAGAAAAGAAAGAGCATTGGACTTCCTCGAAAGAGTAGCCAAATTGGTATTGCCGAGAATGAGAGATTTTACGGGGATTTCCAAAAGAAGTTTTGACCCAAAGGGGAACCTTAACTTTGGGATAGTCAATTACGCTATCTTCCCAGAATTTGGAGCTGATGAAGTGTCGCTTCCTATGGGACTGCAAATTACCGTGGTTTCTACTGCTGGTACACCAGAGAAAGCCCAAGCTTTCCTTGAAGAGCTAGGATTTATCTTCAAATAATTCTTTATTATCATTATACAAACTGCTAATGGCAAGAGCTGCATTAAAATCCAGACAATCACAAATGTATGAAAAGAGGTTTACCGAAGGGAAAGCCCTCAAACGCCCTACCAAATTCTACAATAGATGTAGACTATGCGGAAGGTCAAAAGCGTACGTAAGAGATTTTGGTATTTGTAGGGTATGTTTGAGAAAATATGCCAGAGAAGGTCTCATTATGGGACTAAGAAAAGCAAGCTGGTAAAACTTTATTCTTTAATCAATGTTGATTATGAGTTATGTAAATGCACCAATCCACGATTTACTTATCAGGATTAAAAATGCATATATGGCAAGGAAAGCCACCGTTGAAGGCGTAGTGTTTTCCAAATTTAAAGTAAAAGTATTGGATTTACTCAAGGAGTACCATTTTATCAATGACTATCACGTAGGAGAAAATGGAGCCAAAAAAACGCTGACCATTCATCTGCATACGGTGAAAGACCCTGTGAATGATATTCCAGAAGTGAAATTTTATTCTAGACCTTCTCGCCCTCGATATGTAGGATACAAACAGTTGCAAACCGTTGCAGGAGGAAAAGGAATAGGAATTATTTCTACCAATCAAGGACTCTTGCCTGTGCACGTAGCCAAACAGAAAAAACTAGGAGGCGAATTGATTGCTGAGATTTATTAGTAATAGTAGTGATTTGTAAAAGAAAAAATGCTCGAAAAATCGGGGATTTTTTTTCTTCACTGGCTAATGCATAGGAAATCCTTATACTCAGCTTTGTGTATCTTTTTTCAGCTTTATTTTGCTCTTTAATTTTATTGTTCCTTTCAGCCTTATGCCTGCTATTTAGCTTTATCTTTTCTTCAACCTATGCTTTCTCTGTATCTTCATATTCCTTTTTGTTCCTCCGTGTGTCCGTATTGTTCGTTTTCTGTCCTCGAAAAGCAATCCTATGCGACTATCCAAGCCTACCTTACGCAATTACACGCAGAAATTGATGCCTATGGTCAGCTTTTCCCTCGTGCTGAAATTAAATCGGTCTATTTCTGAGGTGGAACGCCAAATTTACTCGGTTCAACAGAAATTATCAAGCTGATGAACCATATTGAACAAGTGTTTGATTGTAGTCAATTGGCAGAATTGAGTATCGAATGCAATCCGTTTCCTGCTGACAATGTACTGTCTTTTGTAGCGAAACTCAATACCGTATATGCGAAGTATCCCAGAATGAGATACAGTTTTGGTATACAGAGTTTTGATAATGGGGTGTTGGCTCAGGCGGGACGTCCGTATACGTTTCCGGGAATGGTGGACTTTTTGCGTTCCTTGCAACCTTTGAAACAGGAACATAACATTTTCAATCTGGATTTCATCGCATTTGGCAAATTCAATCAAACCAAAAAAGGGCATTCCCAGCTCTGGACTCCGTCAGCTTTACAATTTTTTTCTTCACTGGCAAATGCTCAGTTTGCAGACAGTTTCTCACTGTATACGCTAGAGCTTTTTGAACATCAGAAATGGAAAATAGCAGAAAAAGCTGTTTTACGCCAGCAGGGATGTTTGGGGACAGAGGAAGAAGTGGATGCGGAATTTCAGCTGTTGAAAGCTCTTCTTTTGGACGCAGGATATGTGAGATATGAGATTTCCAATTTTTCGTTGATTTCGAGGTCAAGTATTCACAATAGAGTCTACCGAGAAATGGAAAATTATTTGGGATTGGGACTGTATGCTTCGTCATTTTTGCGTGGAGATAGTGTTTATTTTTCTCCGTGGAAAGAAAAAATGCAACCCCTCTTTCCTTCTCTTGAAACAAACGAAACGTATACGGGAGTAAGGTTTACCAATACTCCGTATCTGCCGAAATATCTCACTGGAGAAAGAATAAGTGCAGAAACTGTGCAATGGCTTTCGCCGATGGATATGTTGATTGAAACGTTTTTTCTTGCGATAAGAACTGACCGTGGGATTGAAGATAGTACGCCATTTATTCCCGTATTGGTAGCGGATTATGAACAAAAATTGCACGCTTATGCTCAGGAAGGCTATCTGACGTTTAAGTCCATTTCTCCTACCTCCAAAAACGGATTTCGCCTGACTGATAAAGGAATGGATTGTGCAAATGCGTTAATTACTGAGTTATTGGCACAAGTGTAAGAAAATCATTATTTGATACATTTTTCAATACTTCGCGTGAGTGTAGATTTTACTTCAAAAGTACAAAGGGATTGGCAAGAACCTCAATGCTATTTTTTTACTTGCATTCTTGAGGTGGATTATAATTTAACTTTTACACATTTTTTCTTGTAGTTGTTCAGCTTTTTCTTATGCTATACTTAATGAACTTTTTTATCTTCTTTCCTCAAAATGCCAGAAAAACATCACTTCTGAACCATCGTCGCCATCAATGGCGTAGTAGTAGACATACACTTTCCTCACCAGTTACCTCAACAATATGACGCTTTACAGCTCACTTCTCACAATGCTCAAGGAGAAACGGTTGTCATCGAAACCCTACAAATCCTTGAAGATAATATTGTGCGTGGCATAGCAATGCAATCTACTGATGGCTTGCGTAGAGGTGATGAAGTGAAAAATACTCAAGCTCCGATTAGTGTTCCTGTTGGAAAAGAAGTATTGGGACACGTTTTTAATGCGTTGGGAGAACTGTTGGATGTTCCGCCTGTTCACGCGAAAAGCAAATCCCCTGTTGAGTGGAAAAAGAAAGAAGCTATTCACAAACCTCCGCCACATTTCACCAAACTTTCTACCAAACAAGAAATCCTCGAAACAGGCATCAAAGTGATTGACCTTTTGGCACCTATTCTCAAAGGAGGAAAAGTCTGACTTTTTGGATGAGCAGGAGTAGGAAAAACCGTCTTAATCCAAGAGCTTATTCGTAATATTGCCACGGAACACAACGGAGTATCAGTAGTGTGCGGAGTAGGAGAAAGAACCAGAGAAGGAAACGATTTGTACAACGAAATGAAAGCGTCTGGTGTTCTTTCCAAAACAGCGATGGTATACGGACAAATGAATGAAACACCTGGACCGAGAACCAGAGCAGCGTTTGCTGGATTGACAATGGCGGAATATTTCAGGGACCAAGAGGGAAAAGACGTTCTGCTTTTTATTGATAATATTTTTCGTTTTATGCAAGCGGGCTCAGAAATTTCTGCGTTATTGGGGAGAATTCCTTCTGCTGTGGGCTATCAACCGACATTAGCGAGTGAAATGGGAGCATTGGAAGAAAGGATTACCTCTACCGAAAAAGGTTCGATTACGTCCGTACAAGCAATTTATGTGCCAGCTGATGACCTTACCGACCCTGCACCAGCAACAGCTTTTTCTCATCTGGATAGTACGATAGTGCTTTCGCGTGATATTGTAGAAAAGGGAATTTATCCGGCAGTGGACCCTCTCGCTTCTACTTCAACAATTCTTACGCCAGATATTGTAGGGAGAGAACATTATGAAGTTGCACAAGCTTGTTTAAAAGTTTTACAAAAATATAAAGAATTGCAAGATATTATCGCTATTTTGTGAATGGAAGAGCTTGCTCCAGAAGACCAAATTACCGTCTATAGAGCTAGAAAGCTGGAGAAATTCTTTTCACAACCTTTTTTTGTGGCAGAGCAATTTACAGGTGAAGAGGGAAAAATAGTGAGATTGGAAGACAGTATCCAGAGTGTAAAAGCAATTTTGCAAGGTAAAGTGGATGAGGTCAATGAAGCAAAGTTTCTGTATGTAGGAAGTATTGAGGAGATAAAGAGATAATGAAATTTCTTTGTTTTCACTTTTTCTCATATGTTTATCACTAAGCAGAATAAGAGATACAAGTTTCTATTTTCTCCACGAAAATTTGCAAAAAATCATATTCTGAATATAATAGAAGGAGAATTAAAAAACTTATTCTTCCTTCTTTACTTCATACTATCCTCTGATGCCTCTTTCCAAACAAGAATGCCAAACTCAGCTCGAAACTCAATACCTTAAGGACTTTTCTCAAAGTAGTAATATTTCTAAACTTACAAGTGATGCTCGAGGAACAGGAAAAGCTGATTGTATGTCACAGATTGGATGAGCTACTGCTGTTAATACGCTTTTACAGCAGATTGTACGTAATAAACCTCAGCACGGAGCAGCTCCCACTCCTTCTCAGCCTTCACATACTCCCTCTCAGGCTTCTGGTCAAACTTCTCATCAATCTCCTACTGCTACTGTTCCCACAACTCCTTCTAAAACGACTACACAACAGGCTACTCCCAATAGTTTTGAAGCGGGACGAGAACAGTTCGTCGGAGGAGCAAAATTGGTAGGACAATATGTATTGATAACCCTTTTAATCGTGATTGGACTCAGAATTTTATGGATATTATTAGAAAAAGCTTGCAGATACGGCTATGCATTTTTCAATTCTCATAGATTGATTTTTCTCAAAGTGCTGTTACCCAGAGGAGACGGGAAAGCTGACCGTGAACAGGAAAAAGAAATTGCCAAAGATATGAAAGAAAAAATCTGAAGAATGTCCCAAGTCTTCAATAATCTTCACAAAATGGGAGATATCAGCACCTATGAAAAACTGATGGGAAAACTTTTTGGAAAACAAAAATTAGTTCTCGTTTACCAATATGAAAATGGACAGATTAACTGTTTAGTTGGAACATATCCAGAATATCAACATATGGTAGAAAGTGCGATTGCTTCTCAGTATGCTTCCTCTTCCATCGAAAGAGTTGCAAGACCCAAATTTTTCACAAAAAAATATCACGATGTGGAAGTGTTAGAACCAGAAAAAGACTCGCTTTATACGATAAAACTTTATAAAAATGTCCCCGATGACCCTATCAATAATATTCTCGATTCGATAGGAAAAGTCTCTACAGAAGATACCGTGAATATTATTATTGTGGTGAAACCTGAGTCTTCCAGTTTCAATAAAAGAAGGCAAGTAGCAGCAGATAGATTATATAAAAATCTCGACCTCTACGAAACCAAATGGCGACATTGGAAAAACCTACTCCAACCGCGAAAAATATTCAGCTTTCTTTTTTACTGACCCAGTGACAAATTAGTTTCCAGCAAAAAGGAAGAAGATACGGTAACAATGGTAAGAATGGTGAAAGCCAAAGAAGATAGTAGAAATGCAATGGGTGAAGAAGCTGCCAATCCCACTTTCCGTTCAACCATTTTACTAGTGGCGTCCTCCAATACCCCCGGTACACCGAGGCAAATCCTCAACAATTTGGAAAGTGCTTACAATGTCTATAGTGATGAATACAGCAACACGTTGGGCGTATCCAATATCAAACACGACGTGTTCAATTTTATCTACATTCCGCTTTGGATGATAGGAGTGAATATGTATTTGGCGGGATTTTTTGCGAAACATTCCTATTTCTCGACCAATGAATTAACTTCGCTCTATCATTTCCCCGATGGTACGTACAATCGTTCGCCAGCCATTGAGCGAATGCAATACAAAGTCGTTGCTCCGCCTTCCAATCTGCCTTCTTTCAGCGATGATAATCGAAATGGACGTGTGATTTCTGGAATTTTGGCGGAAAATTTCAAAAAAGGGAATTTATCTGCTATCCTCAAAGATTACGAACATACACGAGCAGTTGGTTCTAGAACAGAAACAGTAGAAATAGAAGGAAAAGACTGACAAAAAACTACAGAAGAAAAGAAAATCAGAGGATATAAAACCTACAAAGACGGAGTACTGCTTGGCGTGAATATTTACAGAAATGTATATTCTCCTGTATATATCAAAAGAGAAGATAGAACCAGACACCAATATTGTATCGGAAAATCAGGTACAGGAAAATCCGTGTTTCTCCAAACGCTTGCGAGACAGGATATTTGGAATGGGGATGGATTGTGTTTGATAGACCCGCACGGAGATTTGGCAGAAGATATGCTTGCCTATGTTCCCAAAGAAAAAGCAAAAGATGTAGTGTATTTCGAGGCAGGTGATGAGGAAAGACCGATGGGACTTAATCTTTACGAAATCGATAATCTTGACCAAGCCGATAGAACGGTTAACGACGCTACAGAAATTTTTCTCAAGATGTTCTGACCAGAAATCTTCTGACCGAGAATTCAGGAATATTTCAAATATGGAAGTCTCACGTTATTAGAAGATTTTGAAGATAGACCGACCTTACTTGACGTTACCAGACTTTTTACTGATGATGGATATAGAGAATTTAAACTCAAAAAAGTGACGAATGCGGTGGTTCGTAATTGGCGAGAAAAGACCTATAATGCGATGGGAGACAGAGAAAAACAGGAGATTATTCCGTACTTCTCTTCAAAGTTCGTTTCTTTCAATACCAATAGACTTATCCGTAACATTATCGGGCAAACCAAATCAGCGTTCAAATTTGATGAAATTATGAATACCCAAAAAATTCTGCTTATCAATCTTTCCAAAGGTAAAATTGGAGAAATGAATGCACAATTGCTCGGAATGATTATTGTATCCAAAATTTATAATGCTGCGATGGCGAGAGCTTCGATGGACGCCAAAGACAGAAAAGACTTTTATCTCTATGTCGATGAATTCCAAAATTTTGTGTCAGGAACGTTTGCAGATATTCTCTCAGAAGCCAGAAAATACAGACTTGGATTGATTATGGCTCACCAATATATTGCTCAGCTTGACCCTGCGAAAGGATTAGGAGATGCAGGAGGTGGAAAATCTGACGTAAAAGCAGCGGTATTTGGAAACGTGGGAACGATGATGTCCTTTAAAGTCGGTGCTCCCGATGCTGAGTTTCTGGAAAAAGAATATTCGCCCGTACTTTGACCTCAAGACATTGTAGGGATTGCCAATTATAAAGCATATATCAAGCTGAATATCGATAACTCTACCACGCGTGTATTCAGTATGAATTCCATCTTTACAAAAGACTACCAAAATAAAAAGATTGTCCCTATTTTGAAAGAATATTCCGCTAAAAAATATGGAAGAAGGAGAGAATTTGTTGACGCAGAAACCAGAGCGAGATTAGGTTTGAGTATTGATGAAGCCGCTTTACCAGAAAATCCTGAAGGGACTACTGCTTCCGATGAACCATCTTCTGCTGAAGCTCCTGTTTCTGAGGCGTCTTCTGTTTCCGAAGTTGCTTCTGAACCTTCCGTTGTTCCTTCTGCTGAGACAGTGCCTGTTGAAACGCCTGCTCCATCAGCGACGTAATAATGTAGTCCTTTTACTCTGCATACTTTCCTCTGTTTTCTCTTTATGTTCCAAATCTTTTACGTATTGTTTTTATAAGATACATACGTATAGTTGCTAGTACTCTCATTATTACTCCTTAAAAAATCAGACACAATGCACCAACTCTTCATCCTCCCTCATCTTCAAAGAAACAACCATCAGCTTTTAATTTCTAATGCTCCAGAGTTCCTCGCTCAACTGAGAAAAGTCCTCAGAGCAACACTTGGCGATACACTTTTTGTCCAATCTGCACAAGCTCCTTTTATCAGATACCACCTTAAAATCACCGCACGAACCGACCAAAGCTTACAAGGAGATATTCTCAGCGAACAAATGTTGGGAAATCTGCCAAATAACACTCTTGAAACCTCTTCAATCACGCTTTGCATTGCAATGCCCAATAAGCGAGAAAAGGCTGAACTTATCGTCCAAAAACTCTCCGAAATTGGCATAGATGAAATCCTCTTTCGACCAGCAGAAAGAAGTATCATCCCCCAACGAAACGAAAAAAAAGCTGACAGATTGTTCAAAATTGCTAAAGAAGCCACAGAACAATCTCGAGGAATAAAAATTCCCCATATTGCTTGGTGTGCAACTGTGGAAAACTATGATGAAGGGAAAAAGCTGATTATTTTTGATGCACCAACTGAGGATAAAATGATAACTGTGTTCGAACAATTGAAAACCTTTTCCCATCAACCACCACAAAAGTATTGTGGCATTATTGGTCCAGAAGGCTGATTAACTCCCCGTGATTATCAGCAATTCCCCAATGCAACGATTTTTAGTCTGTGAACTCACATTTTAAGAATGGAAACTGCAGCAATCCTCGCAGGACGAATATTGAAATCGTTGTAGTATAAAAAACTGGTAATTTTCCAGTCATTTTTCATTTGGGTTAATTTATAATGCAAAATGCACCACTCATCAGGAAGATAACAAGCAAATTTGTAGTTCTTCACCTGTTGAGTGGTGCTAATGATACTACAATTAAAAATCCCGATTACTGATAAGTTCCTGACAAGCAAGCTTGATAACTTCCTTTTTATTCTTCACTGAACAAGAGGAAATAAGGTCATAGACAAGCGTTTTCTGCTCCTGCGTAGCCGTCAAGTAAATACGTACAATCAGCGGTCTCAAAAGGTTCACTTTTTCCGCTACTTCTGCTTTCAGGTCAGCAGTGGTTCAGCAGGTTTTGTCGTAGTAAGATGAGGAGAAATCGCCATTTGGGCAAGTGTCTTTGGAGAGAGAACTTCATCCGCCACCACCTCATCAACTGGAAGAAGGAGAAGTTGGTGTGGGTGTAGGAATTGGAGGGAGAGGTGCAGATAAAACGATGAACTCTTCTTCTACTTGTACTCACCCATCAAACTCAACAGTCAACATATGCGTACCCGCAGAAAGCGTATTGAGATAATCGGATGTTAAAGTGATGTTGGTACTTCCAGAAGTTGCTTCATAGTTATCAGAAGTAAGTGGCGTAGTATCCACTTTTACTACATTACTAAACTCTCCAAAGTATTTATCTACTCGTAACGTTAATGTTCCTGTAGTTCAAAGCGTATGACCACTTCCATTGCTTCCCGTGAATGTATTGGAAGGGGTTATTTGATACTCCAGAGCAGATTTGATAGCAGAAGCCCGATGCTCACCAATATATACTTTCCCACAATAATTAGGGTGAATACCATCAACTAAACAATTTGGATTATCCATAAAATACTGATAAACAGTTGTATCTCCACGTACAACAAAACCATTATTTTCAGCTACTAACTCATTCAATTTTTCTATATACCCAGATAAACGCATATTAGACTGATTGTCCCATAATCAACTGGCAAAACTTTGATTACGGTCAATGGCTGGTGGTTCATTCAAGATAACCAGGCGAAAACCAGCCACTTTAAGTTTATCAATTAAAGCTTGCATAGTGATTTTATAGTATTCAGGGGAACGATTTTGGTCGTTGCGAGTATCATTCATCCCTAACATTATACTCACCACTTCAACACCACTAGTATACATTTGAGCAATATTGCTATCACCACTACTCGCCCAATTGCTTGAAGTAGACCCATTCATAGCGACGTTAGATGATGAAAATCCAGTTCATAAATTCAATATAGTTTCTTCTACAGTATGAAAATTAGCATCCAATGAAATTGAGTCACCAATAAATCCTATAATGGTTGCATAAGGTGATACAAAAAGTTTGTGTCTGATGGCTTCTGCATTATTAGCACTTTGAATACCTGATAATACAATGTACCCTGCTTTAGCAGGAGTATAAATTACCGTTGCTTGATAATTATTGTTATCATTTAAGATAACAGGGTTTTCACTGAATGTTCCCTGCATATTTCCATCAGATAAGGTGATAGTATTCTCGCCATCATCATAAAATTTTATGAATAGACCAGTATCAAGCGCAATAGTATTAACAGCAAACACAGAAATATTAGCATCCATTGCATATAAATCAAATTTTCTGAAAGCTGGAATTTGATGAGTCCATACTCCCCATTGTCCACTCTGTTGCAATTCAGGTGTAGCATCCAGCATAGTAGTAGTTGCCAAGAGTTTGCCCTCATCTTCCAAATCATATATGTTAAAAGTAATTCTCGTTTCATCTGTGCTAATGGATTCCGTTATTAATTCACCTTTAAGCAATCTATTTTCAGGTAACACTACAGATTGAGGTGCATCATAATGCAAACTATAATTGTTACTTGCAGTACTGTTTCTCACTAGACCAATAGTATTATGATGATTTGGAGAAATTACACCTTGATACATATAGTTAATATTATTTACATTGTCATAAGTATGTCTAGCTATTATACGCCACTGGGCGTAACCACCCATTCCCTGAGGAATAGTAAATACAATATCAGCACGACCATTTTTTACTCATTCCGAAGTAGGTCTTAATAAAAATGGATTACTTGACTGAAAACATTTTGGTTGTAATGTAGCATTTGCAACCTTCCAAGCATTATTACCCGTACTAGTACAATTAAGAGGATTGGGATTATTGGTAGTAGCTTCCCAACCATTACCGACAGGAGAATGATTGTTTTCAGTTGTAAAATCTTCGGAAAAAATTGGTGTATACATTTGAGCAAATGTTCCATTTCACCAGAGTAGTCCCAAAAATCAGACTACCAAGACACCCATTTTCCATTGATTACGAAAGGGTAATCACCTTTGTGTAAGTTTTTTCATCATAAAGAATTGTATAAAAATAAAAGCACCCTACTGTGGGGTGCAACAAACCAAATATATTTCGTTAGAATAATATACCAGATTAATCCACACTAGAGTGCTTCATTGTCTGGAACATTAAAACTAACAAAAAACAAAATATTAGGTTTGTTGCGATTTCAATGTACCTATTTCAAAGTAAATTGCAAATGAAAATGTTATGGTGGCGATGGCATTATAAAATCATACAAGATAAAAGCACCACTCAATGCCTCTTCAGAAAATAAAAAGACACCATAGAACGTGGTGCTATAATCATACCATTGCAACTTTTATTAAGAAGTAAGCAACATAGGATATCACGACTATGATGTCGTTTTACTATGCTACTCTTATTCTTATAAAAATTGAACGGAATACTTCCATTGCAACTTTAAGTATGATTATAGCGATTTCAATCTACTTATTTCAAAGTAAATTGCAAGTGAAAATGGTATGGTGGTATAAGCATTATATACAATATAAAAAGCAGAGAGGGACGATATGTTCATTTTTTCCCTGTCAATGCGGAACTCTTATATAACAAAAAAGAGTGATTGCACACTCCCGAAATCTCAGTTATCTACTCATATCTTCAGGAATTGTCTAATAACAAAACCCTAAATCTGGAGGTGTAGGGTGTCGAACCCTAGTCTAAAAGGCATACGTATCAACTTCTACCACTATAGTTGCTTTTTTAACCCGATTTTTAGAGCTATGGAGAAGGGGAAGAATAAGGAAAGAAACAAACTTAGTATTCTTATGTATCCCAACAGCTATACTTTCCTCCTTAATTCGCCTTTACGCATAGGAGGAGTCAAACGTAAAGGTTGATACTAAAGCGGCACTAGACTAGCAGTAAGCTGGCGTAGCAACAAAAGCTTTAGCTCTCGCAAGGAGAGATTTTCATGCGTTAGCATTTTGGTTTTGGTTCGTGATTATGCTGGAGAACCATTCAGCAGTGGCTATCAATAGGTATGGATTCCTTCTATCAAATCCAAATGCACCCCCTTGAATGAGAGCAGTATACTCATTTTATCACAAAATGCAAGTAAAAAAAAGAAAAAAAGCTGCCACTACTCCTTTTCTCCTATTGTCTTGATTGTTTAACTAGATTTTTGTCTGCGGATATGTTATTACACCCCGATTTCTATTTTCTCTTTTTCTGAAAGTGTGATAACAGCTTTTTTGTAATCAGCTCTTACCAATTTTCTCTGAGAACGTCACTTGAAAGGTACACTCACCATATTGATTTTCAAAGGATGAACGTTATAAAGATATTCAACAGCCTGTTTTACGTCATTTTTATTCGCGTCACCGTGAACTTTGAAGGCGTATTTGTGGGCTTCTTGGGCTTTGTGGGTTTTTTCCGTGAGGAGAGGGGCAAGGATAATGTCATAAGGTGCAAAGGTTTTGAGTGCCTTTGGTGCTACATTTTTCTTTGCTCTTCTTTGTAGTTTTTCTCTAAAGGTCATTGTTGTAGAAGATTACAGGGGATTAAAAGGTTTTGGCAAGATTTCAGATGATTATGCTTCATTTAATGCAGTTAAAGCGTCCTCAAGGAAGAGCACTTTTTCAGCATTCAAGAGGTCTTTTGGATTGAGGTAATCAAGTAATAGATATTTCACTTTTTCGATATTTCTAAATGATTTCTCAATTCCTTCATTTTTGGATTTCATCACAAGCAAGATTTTTTGTCCGTTCAATTGTAGGGCATTTAAGATGGCTAATGCATCTTTGGTTTTGGGTTGCAACTCAGGTAAAGAAAGTCCTGCTAAAGCGTGTTCTTGGGCTTTTAAGGTGATAATACTATTTAAAGCCAGCTTTCTCGCTTTTTTGGGCATTGTTTTGGAAAAGTTCCTCTCCGCAGTAGGTCCAAAGGCTATTCCTCCGTGTCTACGCAAAGGAGAGTTTTTGTCTCCAACTCTTCCGCTTCCAGTTCCTTTCTGTTTGTAAAGTTTTCTCCCAGAACCGCTTACTTGTCCCCTTCCTTTGGTAGAAGCAATCGTACTACGAGCATTTGCCATTTGGAGGAGGTAGAATTCCTGAATGAGCGTTTTATTTATCTTTTCATCGGAGAAAAGGGTTGCGTTTAGTTCCACTTGGGAGATTACCTTTCCTTCTTTATTATAGATATCTACAGCATAGGTCATCGTTCGTTAACAGTTATAGCAATAAAAACTATTCAATAATGAATTTTAATGTGGTGTTTCTCGCTCCCGGCAAAGAACCTTTTACCATCAAAAGCTGTTCGTTTTCTCTGGTTAAAGTATCCAAAAGTTTGATGTGTTTGAGCGTAAGGATTTCATTTCCCATTTGTCCTGCGTGAGGATGGTTTTTGAGGGTTCTTCTGGGTTTTCTATTTCCCATAGAACCAACGTGTCTATGGAATTTAGAACCGTGGGTTTTAGGTCCTCCTTGCAAATGAAATCTTTTGATAGCTCCTTGATACCCTTTTCCTTTGGAAACGCCTTTTACAGCAAAGCTTGCTACTCCATCTATCAACGCAGTATTCAAGACTTTTCCTACTTCGTTTGCGGAAACAAAGTTATCATCCACTTTGAATTCGGCTACGGTATCATACGTCAGCTTTTGCCCTTTTTCTTTTTGGGTTGCTTTTTCATTTACTCCGATAACTACCGCACTGTATCCATCTTTGTCTGCGGTTTTGTATCTGAGTACTTTTTGTGGTAAGATTTCCACGAGGGTTACGGGTACCAATTTACCCTCTACCCATATTCTCGTCATTTCTTTTTTGGAAACTACCAATCATCATTTCGTATACATTGAGTTCACACACATTAAATAAAAGGGGAATATTAAAACACTTTAATATCTACTAGTATTCCTACAGGAATAGAGAGATTTTGCAAATATTCTACGGTTTTGGCTCCGGTTTCTGTCACGTCAATCATTCTCGTGTAGGAAATCCTTTCAAACTGTTCTCTGGAGCTTTTAAACTTGAAGTTGGACCTCAACACCGTATAGACTTTTCTCTTTTTGGGCAAAGGGATAGGTCATTTTACTTCAGCTCCTGATTTAATTAGCAGGCTGATTACTTTCCCAACTGATGCTTCTAGCATTCTAACATCATAACTTTTGAGTTTAATTCTGAGTTTTGGGCTTTGGGATTTTTTTGCTGGCATTTATCTACATCTTGAATAAAAAGTAAAGATACGTTTGTGAAGTATACGTCGTTTTTGTATACTTATCTCCTTGTAAATTGCAAGAGATTTTTAGTCTGCTTTTTGCTATCTTATTTCGTCGGTTTTTTTGTTGTAGGGCTTTTGGTTTCTTTTGGAGGCTTTTTCGCAGTATCTGTCGGTATTGTTTTTTTGTCTGAAGAAGGTGCAGGTTTTTTCTCAGCTTTTTTTTCAGGTGTAGGAGCTATTCATTTTTCAGATGATGGAGCAGAAGTTGCTGATGGTGAGGTAGTTTCCGTAGTAGTTTCAGCTTTTTCTTCCTTTTGGGGAGCAGTTTCTACTACTTCACGTAATCCTGAAAAATAATCCGCGTGTTTGTAAGAAGCCAACGCTTTGATGGTAGCTAATGCGTTATTCAATTTGTTGTTTGAGCCAATCATTTTGGAAAGAATATTGGAATATCCAGCTAATTCAAGCACTGACCTGATAGAAGAACCTGCTTTAAGTCCTGTACCGGCTGAAGCAGGTAATAAGCGAACGTTTGCAGATTTATATTTGTAAGTCAAAGCATAAGGAACGGTATCTCCTTTGGTGATAGGCACTTGAAACATTGCCTTGTAAGCTTCGTTGGTGGCTTTGGAGACTGCTCCTGCTACGTCATTTCCTTTGGAAACGCCAAGTCAGATTTTTCCTTTTTTGTTTCCAACTAAAATAGTGGCACGAAAGGACATTCTTCTTCCTCCGGTAGTTACTCTGGTAACTCTGCGGACTTCCAGGAGGAGTTCGTCAAATTCCTTTTTGGGTTTATCCTTTTTGTCATTTCTATCACGTCTTCCGCCTCTGTCGTTTCTCCTGTCTCTGGAAAATTTCTTTTCTCCTGTATGAGGAGTTTCGGAAGAGGTTTCAGGTGTAGAACCACCTGTAGGGGTTGCAACTTGCTCTGCTGTGAGAGGAGTTGTCAATGTTGTTTCTGTAATGTTTTCTGGTGTCATACCACAATATTTTAGATAATAAATTATACGTTTATACTTGGATACCTCCTTCTCTCATTCCGTCTGCAAAAGCCTTTACTCTCCCGTGATATAAGTATCCGTTTCTATCAAAGGTCAGCTTTTCTATCTTTTTTGCTTTGAGCATATCGGCAAAAGCAATACCTGCTTGCTGTGCTCTTTGGGTTTTGGTCGTTCCTGTGGTCCCTTTGTCGGTAATAGATGCAACCGTATTGCCATCAGGAGTGATGAGGTCTACTTTTACATAGAGATTGGATTTGGTGATAACGGCTCTATACGCTGGAGTCGCAAGTTTAATTTGTGTATTGACTCTCTGTTTGCGTCTGAGATACTTTGCTTGCTTTTCCAAGAGCTTGTTTTTTAAGTACGTCATTATGATAATAAAGATATAAGCTAAAGTCTGACGGGCATAGAACAATAGAGTGGAAACCACGTCAGAAAAATCACTGTTTTGGTATCATATGAATTTCCTGATGGAAAGCAAGAGAAAGTGGAAAATTTTTGGAAGGCAGGTTTTTCAATGGTTTTCTGGGGGATTATGGAAAGTCTGAAAGGTTAACAGTCTACAAATCATAGTGTAAAACTTTTTCTATCACTGTTTTATAAGGTAACTGACGTTGTAATTTTTCCAAAGCTTGTGCACGGTTAAAATGTTGAGTTTCTGTTCCTATCGTATCTACAGGGACTTTGAGAAAGAGACGAGGAAGCTGAAATGCTTGTGCAACCAGCTCAATTCCCCAACTTTCCATATCGATAAACAGTGGATGAGACGAAGGGAACTTTGCCAATTGCTGAGGGTGGTTGACGATGACATCACTTGAAATGAGATTGCCTAAAGGGGCAACTTGTAGGAAAAGAGGGACAATCGCTTCTTTTTCGAGAGAAAGATGATGGATTACGCTTCCTTGGATGCAGGGGAAATCGCTTTTTTTTCCCTCAGGGAAATGATACCCACATACGCCAAGGTTGATAATGAAATACTGTTCATCGCGATGTTGAGTCAAAAATTTGGTGAGATGAAAAATGCTCAGATGATTTCCTATGCCCGTACAGAGATATTCTACAGGAAAAGCAGTTTTAAAATGCAACTTTTTAATTTCTGTTTTTACGGTTTTGAGTTCAGAAGGTGTAGCACAACATATCAGTAATTTCATAGAAAAAAGAAAAGGGAACATAAAAGTTTCCCTTATCATATCGAAATGCTTAGCATTTACAACCATTGGTTAAGGTTCTAGCGGTGCAGTACAGAAATTGTCACGAGAACCTTCTTCTCTTTTGGAGGAAAGCGGAAGTAGTGGAGCTACAGTGTGGAGTTGGTTATGGTTTGGTCATTCAAGAAAACTTGCAATGAGAGGTTCAATATGCATTACCAAAACTCCTAGTCCAATCAGCGAAGCGACAGAAAGTTTTTTGAGAAGGTGTTTTTCGTGGAAATAGAGTTTCCCTGTAATCACTCCAAGTATCATTGAAAGAAACCTTTTGAGAGCAATAACCATCGACGCAATCATAAATTTATATGCTGCTGCCGTCAATACATTGCCTATTCCATATAAACTGGCAAATCACAAATATTTCAGCTTTAAAACCTGTTTAATCCCTTTAAATCCTTTCGTTTTACATACAATAACGAAAAACAGCATACTCATTCCTCCTGCATTGTAAAAATTCATCAATTCAGTGGAAGCATAATGCGTTGTAGTATATTTGAAAGCAATAATCGTTCCCAAAGAAATCAGATTTGAAGCAATGATATATTTAATACCTTTCATAGAAAAATGTCCTTTAAAAAAGGTATAGACCAACATAAACGTTAATAACATCACCCCCATAATCTGCCATCGACTCACGGTATATCCCAATAAAAGGTCAAACAACAAGAGCAAAGGAATAGTCATCGTACTCATAATAGAAAAAGTTGACCTGTCCGCGTGATGAATGGCTTTATTGGTCAGTTCATTAAAAAGTATTCCTGCAAGAATTTGGAAAATCAGGAGAAAAAAGCTGGTAAGTGTTCGAGTAAATGTTCGTCCATCGGAAAATCGTACTGCTATTCCAGAAAAAATCATCACCGTTAAAAGCGTTAGAAAAGAAATCTGATGGGTATCAATTTCTGCTCAGAGTTTTTTTTTGAGGACGGTAGAATGTTCGAGAAAGAAACACCCAAAGAGTAAGAGAAATATTCCAGAAGTCATCTTGGCATTCATAGTAAAAATAAAAATGCTTATATTTAATATTATACATAATATTTTTAATTTGTCAATTATTTGGAGAGTTTTTTGGGACAAGAATAGCATCAAAAAATCACCTCATCACGCAATGGATACAGGTGAAACGAATGATTTGTTTAAGATTAAGCGATATTTCGAACTAGTTAGTTTGCCAGCATAACTGCGACAACCCGTATGCCTACGATTACTCCTAGAGCGAGAAGGAGAAGTACATTTTTGAGCAGGGAAGGTTTACGGTTAGCTTTGGAAAGTGGGGGAGTTTCAGCTTTGTTTTTTCCGTTTCCTTTTTTATGTTTTAGTTGTCGTGCTTCAAATTCTTTCAAAATAATGTCTACGATTTCTTCAGGGGTTCTTTCAGTGGTATCAATGACGAGCGTATAATTTTCATACTTCCATACTTCAATATTATACAGCTTTTTGTATCTTTGTTGGTCTTTGAGGTTTCTTGCTTTTACTTCTGCCAATGCTTCTTCAAGAGTGCTGAAAACGTCGGTTTTTCTGTTCGCTCAGAAAATTCTCTGACCGGCAACGGTTTCATCTACATCGAGGAGGATTTTGAAGGCGTGCGGTTGGGCATAAAATCCCAGTCTACTGTCCAAAATGACCTTATCGGTCAGCTTGAGATTTTTTTGATATTCTTCGTATTTCAAGTCAAATTCTTGTTGATTTTCCGGTTTATCTCCGAGGAGATTAAAATCCTGAATATTTAATCCCATTTCCTTTGCTAACGTTCTTTTCATATCACCAATGGAAATAATATCATAGTGGAGAGCATTTGCGAGCAGTTTTGCAACGGTTCCTTTGCCACTTCAGGCTTTTCATCAGAGAGTAATGAGCATTTTGGAGAGAGGTAAGATAAAGTGATGGTGAGTGTAGGGATTTTGATAGGATTTTCAATGGTTTATCAGCTAAACAAAATGTAATGGTTGCCTTTTCCCCTTGATACTATCATTAAGTGCAAATTTAGTACTACCCAAAATCTCCGCAAACTTGACAAAAAACTGATAGTATTGGTATAGATTGGTTGCTTTCATCTCTTCTCCAATGGCTGTTGCTTACTTGTTAAAGAAATCTCATTATTTTCTAAGAATCTACTTGACTTTATATATACAAATGATTATAGTAGCAATACTTTTATTTACTATTTCTATTACTAATGAATGAAAACACACCAAATTCCACTTTCCCAGAAGGGGAAAATCCTAGAAAAGGGATATGATTAAACCCAGAAACAGGAAACGATTTAGGTAAAACACTTTCGACTATTCCACAGGAAGGGAGTGATAATATAGTGGATAAAGAAACCGATGAGGTATTATCTTTATTTTCTCATTTATCTCCTCTTACTTGTAAAAATATAGGTAAATATTATTATGTAAGTGACTTTTCAAAAGGATTGGCTAGAGTGATAAAGGATGGGAAAATTGGATTGATTGATACAACAGGGAAAGAAATCGTTCCTTGTGAGTATGATAGAGTAGATGAGTTTTTAAAAGAATTTGCTTGCGTGAAAAAGTATGGAAAATGGGGATTTATTGATAAAAAAGGAAAAGCAGTCATTCCTTGTAAGTATGATGATGTAGATAACTTTTCAAAAGGATTGGCTAGAGTGAAAAAGAATGGAAAATATGGATTGGTTGATAAAACAGGAAAAGAAGTCCTTCCTTGTAAGTTTGATAGTCTTTCTTACTCTATGCAAGATGGAGAAATGGTTATCATAGTTGAAGATAGGAAAGCTCGTTATCTTCTCACTCTTCCAAAAAACTTTGCACAAATAGCAGAAGAAGCATCAGAAACAGAAGAAACACTAGAAGATAACCAAAAAAAGGAATTGAAAGCAATGTATACAGAACTTCAAGATGAAAATTTTCCCACCGAAAATCTCCCCGATAATGAAAAAAAGTAAAAAATTCTGAAAAATCACCAAAAAATGCAAAAAATCTCATCTTTGAAATTCGGCTTCTTAAGCTGTTTTTCTCTTATCTATAAAAAAAGTACAAAAAAAAGTGCCAAAAAATTTGCAAAATATTTTTTTTCGAGTATACTAATACCGTCATCAAGAAATGATGACATTCGGAAGAGTGGTCTTTAAAAGTTGCTATGAGTCATCCCCTTTGTAATTAGTATCATCATTAACGGAATGTTTTGTTTTCCTCCCGAGAAAATATCAAACATCTCTGATGATATTGTCACTTGTCCCGCATTCTTGCGAGGATAAAGGATATACCCACTAGAGGAAACGAATCAAGATACCTAGGTTCTTCGATGTTATCTTACACTATTCTAAAAAATTAGGATTTGTAAGCTGTATCATCGCGGTTCTCCTACCCTTATCAAGTAGTAGAACAATTATCTAGCATATCTTACCTCCTATAAAAGAAAAGTCATTGTAAAGCACCGACCTTTATGAGTTTTAACGCTTTTCGGCACTAATGAATGTGCAAATCATTCTTGGTAGCTTCCAGAACTTAGAGAAATCTCTGTTCGTTATGAGTATTTGTAGGAAGAGCCCTAAAAAGCTGTCATTCAAATGAAAGAGGCATTTGAATACGTAGATTATGATTGTATTGAGACTATGAGTATGATTGCAAGATTATCAACCGTTTACGGTAACGTATGCGTTGTGATAAGTAAAAAGGATACTACAATATATCTGTAAAGATAGTACTGATTTCTTAATTTCAAAAAAATTAGGAACTGTATCTTTCAAATAGTGGTTTTGCTTTTGCATTGTTCACTAGAGATAAGTTGTTCACGAAGCCTTCAGGTCTGCCTGATTACTTCAGGGTTGTTAGAGATTGTCCTTTACTGGATATCTTCTAATAGAATGTGAGATAGCACTTTTGTCACCTTCCTTTATCTGGGTTCAGATTGTTATGCTAGTCTTTGTACTAATTACAGGCAATCTCCAGATAAAGGAAGCTTGGTCTTTAAATGTATATGATAAAATCCGTGTATCATTGGTCGTAGTCCTCCAAAAAATATACTACTGTTTACGTTCCCAACGTTTATATCGAGTATATTTGCTACGTATCATCACTTGTCTCGCACTAATGTTCTGCATTATTGCCTGATAAAGAATTGCTTACCTTTCTTCTCTGTTTTGTTGTTTCATTACTTTGAATGCGGTAAGTAGGATGCTATACCAGCTTATGAAAATAAGTTGCTCAAAAAGGGATTTGCTGTACTGTCTCTAGAGATATACTAGATTGCTTTATCACAAAATGGTGAAGGACTAGCATATCAAAATTAGCTTGTCTAATTGAGAACGTATAGAAGAAAATCTTTAGGTTCGCCTGAATTTTCAGGGGTAAGTGTGCTGAAGCATTCCTGTTTCTTCCACTTGCATCATATCATTTAAGCCTTCTTCCCTTGGAAGAAAGTTAATCATTATGGTTAGCTTTTTTTCTATTTGGATTCTTCATTTCAGCCTTCGGCTTTCGTCAACGTCCATACAGTCATTCTGAGCCCGTCTACGCAGTCATTCTGAGCGTAGCGAAGAATCCAGACAGAAGCATCCACATACAAGATTATTCACTTCAGCCTTTGGCTTTCGTTCAGAATGACAACAAAGCACGCTCATTACTTAATGATTTTATCAATAATTCCATATTTCAACGCTTCTTCACTTGCCATTCGATTGTTTCTTTCCATATCATTTACTGCTTTTTCATACGTTTGTCCGGAGTTATTCGCGATAATTTCAGTCAGAATTTTTTTCACTTTGAGCATTTCTTCTGCTTCAATCTGAATATCGGTAGCTTGTCCGCTAATTCCTCCCCCAGAAATCAACGGCTGATGTATCATAATTTTGCTGTTGGGCAAGGCAAATCTTTTGCCTTTTGTCCCTCCACTGAGCAGTACTGCACCCATAGAAGCAGCTAATCCCACGCAGACCGTAGAAATATCACATTTAACATATTGCATTGTATCATACAGTGCCAATCCACTATACACTTCTCCACCCGGACAATTGATATACATTGTGATGTCTTTGTCGGGATGTTGTTTTTCGAGGAAAAGAATTTGTGCAATCACCGTATTCACAAAATGTGCTTCAATCGGGTCTCCCACAAAAATAATTCTATCTTCTAGCAATCTAGAATAGATGTCATATACTCTCTCTCCATTTTTTGTTTTTTCGATAACGGTAGGAATAAGGACCATAGTTGTAAGTAGAAAAAGATAAAAAATCTGATTACGATTAGTGTATACGGTTTATGAGAAGAATTTCAACCTGAAATTTTCTGTTGCATTTTTCCTCTCTTTAGCTATAAGAGACATCAGCTTTTTATCTTTTTTTTCCTACTATAATGAGAGTACCAATTGGAATATCCAATAGACATCTACACTTGTCGCAGGCAGACGCAAACACGCTCTTTTGACCAAATTATGAATGCAAACAAATCAAAGACCTTTCTCAGCCGGGACAATTTGCGTGTGAAGAAACCTTGACCATCAAATGACCCAAAGGAGAAATTTCTGGCGTTCGTGTGCTTTGACCTTACAGAAAATTTACGCAAGTGGAAATTCTCGCTTCTGACAATTACAAACTTGGCACCAAAGCTCCTGTTCGCGAAAGTGGTGATTTGGAAGGCAGTGCGGAAATTGAGATTATTTGACCTCAAGGAACGGTGCATTTATCACAAGGATTGATTATTGCTCAGAGACATATTCATATGAGTGTGGCTGACGCAGAGCAGTTTGGCGTAAAAAATGGTGATGTAGTGAAAGTAGCTACGCCGTGAGAAAGAGCGGTGATTTTTGAAAAGGTGATAGTGAGAGCAGATGATAAGTTTGCTTTGGATATGCATTTAGATATGGATGAGGCAAATGCTGCGGGATTAGGTGCAGGTGCTTGGGGAGAAATTGTGAAAGAGTAAAAAAATGCTGACTTATGTAATGTTGATTTACTTTACTTTCACAGTTCTATTGCTCTTGCTTGAACTTTCTCTTCAATATAATGTAGTACTCCTTCCAGATTGGAAAGTACCTCTTCATTTTTAATCCTGATTAAGAGTATTTTTTCGGCTTCTAATATTTTTGTTCTTTTTTCGTCATATTCAGCCTGTGCTGGTTCATTATGGTATCCTCCATCTATTTCTATTCCCAGTCTCAATGTTACACAGTAAAAATCTATAATAAAAAACAAGATAGGTTTCTGTCTGAGAAATTTATATCAAAGCATTTTTCTTCCCTTCAAAATACAATTCCATACCAATCCTTCTGTTTGCGTCATCGTGTCTTGCCTTCTATTATGTTGAGCATAAAGAATGAGTTTTGGAGAATAGAGGTTGCATTTAGTGTTTTTGGTTTGCATAGAGGATAATATGATGATAAAGCGGTTTTTTTGTTGATGAAGACGTGGTGCTAAACCCTCTTCCCTCTTTCCTCCTTTCAGTCGTCATTCGGGAATTCCCCCTACAAGGGGGAAACCATATAAAGTTCAACGGTTGACTTTTTCTTCTTTATTAGTTGTTATTTGGGAATTATAAGCAGAGGAGTATCTATATAAAATCATAGTTTATAGAGATAGTATATAGCAAGAACATTCTATGGTTTTCCCCTTCTAGGGGAAATGTTCTGAAACGGAGCGTTAGCGAACGTTGAAGGACAAAGGGGTTTAACAGCAAACAAACACCAAACTTCCCACTTACTGCTCAATCCACTCTACAAATACTTGATAGTCGTGTTGCAAGGTCTCCTCTGTAGGGGATTTCAGCTTTTTTTCAATATTGGAAATAGCATAAATCGCGGTAGCGTGATTTTTCCCTCCAAAATATTCACCAATTTTTTCCAGCGTTCGCTTAAAATACTTTTTGGCAAGCAACATCAATACTTGTCTGGCAGTCGAAACTTCCTGTTTTCTGCTACTGGATTTGAGTTCGGCAACGGAAAGGGCATAGTAATTCGCAACCATTTCCACAATCGTATCAAAAGACTGTTCAGATTTTTTATTTTGTGAAGAGACTTCTTCCGTCGAGAGACGATTTCCTCCCGTATATCCTAGCGTTTGCAAACACGCATACACATCATCTTCAGAAACCTCTCTTCCCGACAGCTTTTTCCTCGTGAGGAGAATATTCAAGGCTCCTTCCAATTCACGTACATTAGTTTTAATATGCTGAGCGAGGAGAGAAAGCAGCTCAAAATCAATGCTTTCCTGCTTCGCATCCAGTTTCGCTTCCAAAATAGCAATTCTCGTTTCCAAATCGGGAGCGTGAATATCAGCAACCAATCAGAGAGAAAATCTGCTTTTTAATCTCGGTTCGATATGCAACAGTTCTTTCGGCGGACGGTCAGAAGAAATAATCACCTGCTTTTTCTTCATATGAAAATCATTGAAAATATTGTGAAACACCTCTTGCGTCTTGTCCTTGTCCGCGAGAAACTGAATATCATCTATCAGCAACGCGTCCACATCATCAAATTTCCTCATCAGCGTATTCATCTTGTTTTGCCTGAGTGCTTGCACGATTTCTTCCACGAGTTTGGTGGCAGGCAGATAAATCGCGACTTTTTTTGCGTCGTTCAGCGTGATTTCGTTTCCAATTGCCTGCATCAAATGGGTTTTTCCTAGCCCCACATTTCCATAAATAAAGAGGGGATTGTAAGCAGTGCCGGGATTTTCAGCGACAGCTTTTGCTGCTTCATAGGCAAATTGATTATTCGCACCTGCAATGAAATTATCAAACCTGAAATTCGGGTCAAACAAAATCCCAAAATAGGAAGATAATTCAGACTTTATCTCTTTTTCGACAGGTTCCTTTGGGGGAGTGTCTTTGATATTAAGAATTTTTTTAAGGTCAATCAAAAGCTGACTTCCATTAGAGAATGGAGGATAAATGAGATATTCAAGGTCAAATTGTGGATTGTAGAGTTCGTGAATAGCTTCTTTGAGAGATTTATTAAAAAGTTTTTTTGCTTGCGTGAGAGCAAATTCATTCGCAAATCCGAGGTACACTTTCTTTTCAGTATCTTCAATGTTGATAATTCCTGCTTTGGGAAGAAAGGTAATGAGTTTTTTGTGGTCGTGTTGAACAGAAATATGCAAAATTATCTTGGTTCGCAAGTCGGTAAGATAAGCTTTTTTTTCTGGGGTGAATTGTTCGGGCAGGTCAAGGAGCATGAGAAGGAAAGAAAAATAAAAATCTGAATTATTTTTTTGCTTGGATAAATAAACAATATTTATTTCCTCGAACTATTTTACAAGAAAATCCTTCGTTTTCAATAAGATTTTTAAGAAAATCTTTATTAAAATTTATTCGCTTAAATGCAGTTCATTTTTTTCCTTTATATATAGGAGTAAGTTCCACTTCTGCATATGCTTTATCTTTTACTCTTCCAGAAAGTTGTATCAAAAACTGTCCTTTGGGTTTTAAAAGACTTGATAGTTTTTGTAAGAGTTTTTTTGTTCATTCCAAAGTTTCAGCTAATCCTATATTATTTTCAAACATGGTAATGGTATCAAATTTTTTATCATGAGGCAGAGAAAAAATATTTCCAACCATAGTATTTGTATTTCCCATTTTATGAGCTACTTCTATTACTTTTTCTGAAATATCTATTCCTACTACGTTTCACTGTGTATTTAATAGTGGAAAATAATTTGCTGTTCCACAACCAATATCCAAAATATCTCCATAACATTCATTGATTATTCTCTTTTCTATACGAGAAAGTTGTGCTACACTTCTAAAGTATCTCTCTAAATGATGTTCATCTATACTTCCATAAATTTCCATAAAAAATGGTTCATATTTTCCATGGAAGTGGTCATATAATGCTTCTCAAAATACATCCATTGCTTTTTTCATCAAGATATACTGTTTGAGGTAAAAAAGATTTAACAAATAATTTTTTACTTTTCTTTATATGTTTTTTGGTGTTCTGCTTGCAAGAGCAACTTTTGTTGAACTTTGATATCTTTCCACTCTCAACGATCTTCCCCTTGTTCATTTATCCTTCCGGAAAACTTTTGGTAGCACCTTTCAAAGACCTTTTCAGGACTAGTGATTTTCCCTTCACTTGCTAATGCATTGAGTAAGGTGATATAATCCCAAAAAATATCTCCTAGTTCATCTTCCAAATATATCGTATTATCTGCTTTATTTTCATCCTGTGCTTCATCTATTTCTTTACGAATTTCTGTAAAGTAGGTTTGAGCACCTTGATATCGGTCATCTTTTTGACGTTGAAAGTTCTCAATCCTTGTTTTGGAAAGAGTAAAAATGCGTTGGATATCTTGTATCATTCTAAAGAAAAAATGAAATAAAAGTCTGATTTTTATTGCTTTTGTAAAACGACATATCCAACGTGGAATTTCTCATTTTTGACGTGGGGAACTGGATTATAATATTGTCCAAAGTCTTTCACGTTAAATTTTCCTTTCAAGCCCTTAAAATCATCTAAATCGTATTGGTACAGCGTTTTATCACTTTTGATAGCATAAGAATCTGGATAATGATAGGTAATGAACGTTATCCCTCCACGTACCAAATAATCGTGAATATTTTGCATTAACGTCGTGATAACAAAGCTTTTGGGATAAAACATTGCAATATGTTTCGCAATAATGAAATCATATTTTTTCGTAAAGGTGAAGTCTTCTACTTTAGCGTTGATGAACGTAATATTGGGATGAGTTTTGAGATAATCAGGATATTCTCCGTTATTTTCGACATCATCTACCACATCTACGTGGGCTCCATAGCTGGCCGCTAAAATACTAAAATATCCTTTTCTAGCTTTCAAATCAAGGATTTTTTGAGGTTGGTGAATTTGAATTAGTTCACTGACAAGTTTAGCTCATTGCATTTTGGAAATATTTAGAGAGTAAAGAGTAAGAAGAAAGAGAGATAATAAAGCTGTTTATATTTTTGAATTGAGCGGACAGTAATCTGCCGACTTTATTCAAAGAATTGCTCCAGTCTCACAATATCCAAATCTGGTCTCGTTTCATTCAAATCATCAAGCGTGAAATCCTGTAATTTGTCATTGTACGTTTGGCAAATATCTTCAATCAATACCAGATTAAACCCTCTATCATAAGCTTCTTCTACAAACATTCTCACACAAAGATTAGTTGGAATGCCTACAACTACCACATTACTAATCCCTAACAATTCTTTTTCTAATTCCGTTTGGTAAAAGGAAGAGATTTTGTATTTGGAAAGTATAATATCTCATTCTTGAGAGAGGAGTTCTTCTATTATTTCAGACAAGGGGTCTGCTGACGAAAAGGGACCTTGTGTTTCCTGATGTCTGATAAAAATAATTTTATAGCCCATTTCCTTTGCATACTGAATAAGGTACATAGCTTTTTCTATCAAAACATCCATATTACGGAGATAGTAATCAGATTTTTTTTCTCTCCATACTTCTTGGAGTCAGATAAGCACTAATGCTGTGTCGTTTTTCATCTAAATTGGTAGTAAGATATAAAAGCATTCCCTATACAACCACAAAGGAACACGTGATAGTATACGGTTTTCCTAGTAGCATTCAATGGAAAAACACAAAAAAAAAGCTGAACTTGAAAAAGTACGTCTAATCGTTATTTCCATAGTAGATTTATCTATCTTGAAATATTTCATTCAGTTCTGAGGAGGTATATTAAATAACCTCTCTTGCATACTCAATATTTTTTTCTGCTCTCTCTAAACTTGTTCCTATATATCTTTCTAATTCTCCTTTTAAAATTCTTTGTTGATCTTCTGTAAGTTTTGGAAATAATTCAGCAAACTCTAGATCTTCCAAACAAACTTCTAGTAGATTTTTTCCCTCCTTCTGAGCTTTTTGTGCCATTTTCTTTACAAAATCGTGTCAAACACCATACTTACTATGTGTTCGTCCAGGTATTCCTCTGAGAATTGCTACTAATGCTTCTGAAGGATTATTTCTGACAGATTTAAGGTTTTCTTCCATTTTATCTTTATTTATTGAAAGAGTATCCAATGCTCTTGAGGCTCTAACAAATGATTCATATACTTCTAATATTATTTCAGGTATATATCTTGCCTGTACAGATCCTCTTAAATCTCTTTGTACATCTGAATGAATCATCTCATAGAGTATTCTCATTTTAGACTCTACTACAGTTGTTTTACCAGCGATATTTTCCCAGTTGATAGGATTATTTTTTGCTGCATCTGCAGAGCTTCATCAAAGTCTTTCTTTCCCAGTTCTAGAGGTTATTTCTCAAATATCACTTGAATAGAGTATTCTCATATCGTTTGCAAAGTCTCCCAAAACGTGCATAAGTGTTGTGAGTGAATGTCCCATATCAGCAAAAAGTTCTTTTTGTACAATTTGTGTTGCAGTATAATCAGGTTTTAAGTTAAGCTTATCTAATGTTTTCCTTTCAAATTTCGTTTGTTTTCCTTTTCCTATTACCATTTCTATGCTAGCTCCTGTTCCTACTATTCCACTTACTTTCCCTTTTAATTCAGAAAAAACTTCATCACATTTAGTAAGTCTTTCTGCCAATCTTGCTGCGTATCCTGCAATTGTAGCAGCAAAAGGTACAGGAGAAGTATATTGAAGATGAGTTCTTCCTACTTGTAAAAGGACTTTTTCATCTTCTGAATGGTTGAGTTTTTCTGATATATCAATCAGTTTTTTTATAACTTCTCCGACTATAGGTCTAAATTTCTTTTCATATACTTTTTTTAATAAGTAAGCTCTGGCAGTATCTAGAATATCATAAGAGGTTGTCCCTGGATGAAGTAATGCTTTTACTTTTGGGGAAATGTGTTGTCATAATTCTTCAATCACAGCTAATTGATCGTGTTTCGTTATATTTTTTTCTAAAGAAGCTGCATTTACAGGATCAAATTTTTTAAGTGCCTTCTCTAATTCTTTAACATCTTCTTGTGTTGCTCCTCCCATTTCGGCTCTCGTTTGAAGTAATACAAATTGAATCAATGCACAACATTTCCATTCAGCACCAGATGACAAATAAAGGATTAATGTATCCTGGGAATATTTTCAATCATTAGGAGAAATGGTATCCATTGCCATTTGTGCTTTTATTCTTTCTCTTATTTCTATTGGTAAGTCATTTAAAGGATTTTGTACGTCACTACCAATGGTTTCAAAAATTTCTTCTAAACCGATATATATATCATTCGATGATATACTATTTCTATTTTCCATTGTTTTTTTATAAAAAAAGATAAAATTAATAATTGTATACTTATTTTTATATAAAAATCAATAGATTATAAAAGAAATGTATAGAATATGTATTTACCTTATCAAATAGAGCATTTTTAGTATTTTTCTTGCTATTGTTTTTTTAAGAAAAAATGCTATGATAAATCAGATTTACTTTTTATACCAAAAAAATGATTTTTTTGTTATTAATTAATATTGGATTGATTGTGTTAACACTATTATATTTCTTTCGTGAAAGTTTTGTAGCGGAATTGCTGATAAGTTTTTTACCGTATGTGGCAGGAGGATTGCTGGTGTTGGGTAGCATTCTCTTATTCCTTTTAGGTAAAAAAATAACAACCTCCAAAGCAAACCAACAACCTCACCGCAGAAAATTTGAAATCAGCCTTTTGGCTTTATTAGCTTTCCGAAGTATAGGAATGGGGATACACTATGGAGGAGAGTTTTTTGATTTTTATACCTTTGGTGGCGAGCAATTTCAACAACAAACCTTGCCAACACAGGAACAAGCAATAAAAATCTATTATGCGAATATTCTCTATACTAATGAGGATTATCTTTCTTTACAACAGCAAATTGAAGCATATGAACCGGACGTGGTGGTATTGGTAGAATTTTCTCCTCATCACGATACTCAGATGAAGGAGTATTTTCAGGAGAAATTTCCTTATATAAATAGAAATTCTCGGTCAATGGGATTGGCGGGAGATATCGTATTTAGCAAATATCCCATCAAAGATTTATCTATGAACTATCCTACTCCAGCAGGCAAACGAAAGTATAGTTATTTCCTGCTAGAAACACAAACTCCTCTCTATTTTTATGTAGTGCATACGAGTGCTCCTGTTTCCATAAAGAATTTTCAAATGAGAAACAATCAGCTAAAAAAGCTGTGTGAAGAATTTTTACTGCAAAGTACAAAAAGAACTCCTAATGCGTCCGTAGTTATGGTAGGGGATTTTAATTTGACGCCGTGGTCTGCCTTTTATCATACATTTCAGCAAGCATTGAGCGGACAGGTAGTAAATATTTTTAAAGGAACCCCTCCGACTTTTACCCGAAGCTTACGAAAAAATATGCCTTTAGTTGCACATATTGACCACGTTTTCCTTTCTTCACAGTTGAACGTATCCGCACTAGAAGTTGGAAATTTATCTGGTTCTGACCATAATCCTATTATGTTTACGGTAGCTCCTTAAGCTTTTCAATATTCATAGGTTCTATGCAATCATTCAATCCACTTAATCATCCAACATATCTTCAAATTCTTCTACCAAAATTTGGTCGGTATCAGCTTTTTTATCTCATCTCATTTCGTGGATAGCATTTCTAGTCGCTAATAATGCGATAATTGCCGCTCTTCTTCTGCGAGGCAAGACATCCAATCCCGCAGCAGCTATCGTATCATAACTTCGTTGTAGGACTTCATCTATCGTTTTTCCCACAATCAATTCAGCTAAAAGGCTGGCTGCAGCCGTCGTAACGCTCGCCGTATTTCCGTCAAAACTTCGGTCAATGATGTTCCCATCTTCAATCTTTAGATACACGGTAATATCATCTCCACAGATAAAATTTCCTTCGTGTCTGGAAACGGTGAAATTTTCCATTGCGTAATTGTGAACGGGATTTCTATTGTATTCTGCGATAAGGGTGTCTACGTGAGGTGCTCCATAAGTCATTAGGCTTTGCAAACAAAACTAAAAAATTTGACGTTTATTTACTATAGTTTTTTCGCTCTTGATATCAAGTCAAGTTAGTATTGACTTTATGTGGTAGATTATTATAAAATTGATTACTTATTTTACTATCTATATAATAATGCAACAATTATCTCTCCCCTTTGACTATAAAGAACCTCTTAAAAAAGAGTTTACTCCAGAAGATATGATATATATATCAGAAATTAAAGAAGGTAATTTTCGCCATCTCCATTGTCTTTCTTGTTCACAAGATACTTTATTCCAAACACTCTATTGGGATAAAGAAATAGATATACATTTACGTAGTAGTTTTAGGAGACAATATCGACAAACCCTTTATAATGAAGGAAGATTTTCTGTTTTACAGAATGTTCTTCGCGTTTGACCAAAGAGGATAGAAAAATTACGTAAACGCTATGTGAAATTCCAAATAGCCAAAAAGAAACAAGAAGAAATGGAGGAAGAAACAAAGATACAGGAAAGAACAACACAACTTTCAGCCGAGGCACAACTTCAACGAAAAAAGCGATTGGCTTTTCATAAAGTAAAAATAAGATATTCCATTGCCCAAGAATATATCTTTGAACATATTTATGGATGTAAATGATATTGAAAAGAGTCTTTGTGAAATTTTAAAAAAAGTAAGAAAATTTGTGATGACAAACATATGTATGAGTATTTATGTACAAATATTGATAATATTGCTCATCAAGTACTATTTTTTGATTTTTCTCTAGAACATATCACAAAAATCTTAGAAAAAGTATCAGATACAATATGAAGAAGGAAAGATGAAAATGATGATTTACAACCGGAAGATATAAGTATTATTTTATTATGATTACCAGAAACGTGAGACCTAAAAATGCTTATTTTGGAGAAAATTCTTGCTATTATTGCTACATTTCCTATTACTTCTATAGAACATCGTAAAAAAATATCCACTTATAATGATAAAATTCGTGAAACATTAAAAACATCTTTTGAAACAGAAGATAAAGAAAAACTTCAAAAATTAGGATTAGAAAAATTTTGGAAATATAATAATCAGTATTGGCAAGCATTTTGAGGAAAACATTTTAATGACCCACTTCCCAATGGTGAAATTGAATATTTAATGGATAATGTAAAAAAACAAAAGAAACTCTTAAGAACATTTATAGATTGTCTCGTAGTAGCATATGCTAATGAGTTGGCAGAAAATCATATTAGCGAAGAATTACAAAAAATGAGAAGTAAAGTATTAGAATACTTTCCAGAGTATAGTTTTTACTATAATACTCTTACCCGAGAGCATAGTAAAGAAATTGCAGCAATGCGAGATAAAATAATATAAGTTTTTTTATTACCTTACTAATATCTAATGGAAAAATGATGTATCTTACCAAAAAATGAGCTTGCTAGGCTCAGCAATGAAGATAATGTGGTCTTGGAAAGTTTGGCTCGTTTCTGTAAAACAAGCAAAGAAACACTCTTGGAAATATTACGTTCAAGAAATATTACTCCTAAAGAAAATAAAGATACTTTTCTTTGTTATGGATATAAGAAATATCGTGCAAGTGTTGGTGGAACAAGAGCGAAGAGTTATACTAAAAAGAAAAAGTTGAGAGAAATTCGTGAACCTAGTCCAAAATTAAAAGCTATTCAAATAGCTATTAAAGAACGTTTAATGACCATACCGACTTCTTTTAGTGCTACAGCAGGTCCTAAAAAATCAGCAGAAAAAAATGCAGAACTTCACAAACATCATCCTTACCTTATTACGTTAGATTTGAAAGATGCATTCCCATCAATAAAAACTAGGAGAGTGTATGAAAATTTGAAAGCAGCATTATGGCGTGCTTTGGATATTTGGACACCTCTCTTACAAACAACAGATGACACTACAACAACTGAAAATAAAAGACTTTTTCTCAGAGCACTTACTCATTTGTGTGTTGCAGAAGATGAACTTCCTCAAGGAGCTCCTTCTAGCCCTCAAATTCTCAATATTGTGATGGCTAAGGTTGATAGTGAAATTACAAGAAAACTTCCAGAATGCTTTGGACATTATCGTACTATTTATTCCAGATATGTTGATGATTTAACTATTAGTTTTGACAAATATCCTACTAAAGACGTATTGGAGGAGAAGTTTGATACATATTGTAGAAATATACAAAAAGCTCAATCTGACCCTAACACTTTGACAAATATTATGAATCAATTTCAAAACGATACATTTATTGCAACAGATAATGCAGAACGTACATTTATTCAAACAAAAATTGAAGAATTAAAAAACATTATACAACAAGCACAAATATCTCAAGATAAAAAATTTACTTTTATTGGACAACTTAATAAGTATAAAGGACAAATACAGCCTTGAACGTGGAGAATTGATGATTTAAAAAATGAATTGATACAAATTATTGGTCAACAAGGACGAAAAATTAATTCCAAAAAAATTCATACACGAACTCCACAAAGTAATACTGATAGAGAAATTAATGGCTTAGTGTTTGATAAAAATGGAAAAAGAAGTCTGAATACAAAAACACAAGGAATTTATAAAAAAATATTTAATGACCTTATAAAACTTGAGAAAAATGAGATAGCATATAATCATTTTTACCAACAATTTTTTATAAATAAAAATTGTGATGAAAATCGTATAAAAGCTTCTCTTAAAGGTATTTATAAATACATTGAAAGAATATATGGAAAAGATAGAGTTCCCAAAGAATTTAGGGAATTATATACACAAGCAATGAAAAAACGGGAAGATTATACCCTCCGATACGATGATTATAAGCAAAAAATAGTAAGCGATAAAAAAGTTGAGAATAATAAACTACCTGAAGATGAGTTGCCTTTTTAAGACAAAAACACCGGTAAAAACCGGTGTTAGCAATTTTTAGCATTTGTATTACTTTGTTGAACAAAGTAATACCCTTTATGTTTTAGATGATGATAAGTCATCTTGACATAAGGTATTTTTCGAAGCATACATTACAGAATACCCATAATGTAGGAGATAAAACTCCTAGCTTCTACCCTTTCCATTTTATACATTATAATAAAGGAAAGGTCTGGGAATAATACTAAAAATTCCCTCAGCCGAAACTATAGGAAATTATTTATTAATTTCAAGCAAATATTGAAAAATTAAAATCTCTCTTAATCTACCATTTCCCATAAATGAGCAATCAGCCTTTTCATCAAGTCAATAATTCTGGTCGTAATTTCCATAAATCCTTTCATCGCCACAATTTCAAACGAATGAATACCTGCATCATCCTTTACCATATTTACCAGAAATTTATTTGAACTTACTTCCAAAAACACTTCATAGTTGGAAGTTTCTATTTCTGTAAAATTTGCTTTGATAGTATCCCAACATACTGACCTTTTCATACATACTTCTAGAGGCAATAACCTTGCTTGATTGAACATAATACGGTGAAGAGAAAGAGATAAAAAGTTATCAATCTGCTTTTTTATTTTTTTGTCGTCTCTGTTGTATCTTTCGTGAGAAGAAATACAATAGAAACATCATTCAAATAAATAGAGAAAAATCGTCTTGATTTTTAGAGAAAGATTATTAGTATTTTTTATACCTATTTACTACTTCTTATCCATAAAATGACTACTACTTGAATAGAAAAAACCCTTCAGTACCTACAAAAAAATCAGAGAAAAATGCTGATGATTGATGATTTTAAAACGTTGTTGCATACTTTTTTTGGAGAACAGTTACACGAAAGTAGAATGTATAAACTTATTCATCAACTCAAAAATAGAGGGTATTTGATGAGTTTAAAAAAAGACATCTTTTTCATTACTGCTCCCGAGAAAACTCCAAGCGAAACAGAACTAGAAGAACTGTTTTATCGAAAGCTTTTGAAACAGCATTGCCAACAGTATTGTAAACATCAGCGATACCTTGGTGAACTCACAGCATTGGAAATTCATCTTCACGGAACGGGAGTCAGCATTCCAGAGGAAATCATTGTTTTCAACAAAGAAAAACAGGCTCTCGAAACGGTAATGCTCAAAAAAAAGGTATCCTTTAAAACCTATGAAGCCAAATCAAAAAATCTTTATCCTGCTTTTGCAAAACATCTTCAAACCATCAAATTAAAATCCTGAGTGATGAACTATGCAAATATTGAATTGGCTCTTTTGGAGTGCCTGTACAATCTCAATCCTAGCAATAGAGGATATGTGGAAGGGTTGGTGGTCAAAGCAGTAAAAAAGTATCAAAAAACCCTTCACAAAGAACATTTTGAAGCCATTCTCAAACTCGGAAAACATAATACTTCTGCCAATAGATTGTATAAACTAATAAAAGATACGCAGCCTGAACTTGCCCAAGAGATAAAAATGCTGATTAAAAAGTATGGACACGTCTTGTAAATATTGTTCTTTTTATATTATTGTGAGAGGTAAATTTTCATCAGCATTTGAAAGATATTTCCTCTGAGTTCTTTTCTCATTGGGTCAATGTTTCGTGGGATGATGCCTGCCTTTTGTAATGCAAGCAAATGGTTGTGATATCGCCATTTTTCGCTACCTTGATATGCGTTTCCTCGGAGCAGGCGGGAAATAGTCGTAGCGATTTCTGCGAGAGTAATCGTATCATTAGGGATGAAATATGTTTTAGGGGCAGTTTCGTCAGATTGAAGTCCCATGAGTCCGAGTTCACAAGCTTTGATGATGGAGGATTGAAGTTCAGGAGTGGCTTGATTGAGGTCAGAGAAGGTATGGCACTCTGAGCGGAAGCCAAAGGCTGAAGTGAATAATCTAGCTCCACTTTCTGTTTCACTTCCACTTTCATCTGTATTCTTTCCCGCAGTTAATGCGGGATAAACTGTCGTTCACTGCGTTCGCTCCTCAGAATGACGAGATGCATTCATAAGCTTGGAAAAAGCAACAATCATTTTTGCCATTTCGGCTCTGGTGATGGAGTTGTTGAGTCTGGCTTCTGAAAGGGTGGGCATTGTGGTGATACCTTGTTGAAAGGCTCGTTGGTAAGCAATTTGCAGATCATTCTGAGCCGTAGATGAAGAATCTACTCAGTATTCATCTTCTGGATTCTTCCCCCGCAATCCTGCGGGGTCAGAATGACTTACTTCACACTGTTTATCGTAATAGGAAGGAGAGAAGTCGCCATCAGGACACACATCTTTTAAAAGTAGGACACCACCTCCGCCTTCACTTGGTCTAGTTTCATTAGGGAGATTTTGGAGAATGTTTGAGATAGTGATCGTTTGAGTATTGGTATTTCCTAATATATCCGAGAAACTGATAGATTCAGTAGTATTTACGGTATAGGTTTTGGTATAAGTGTAGTCATCAATTTTTGTTCGTACTGGAAGTAAAGTAGGCTCATCAAAGGTAATCGTCACATCAACAGCACCTGAGGTTGGAGTAGTTGGCAGATACTCAAGAATAAGTATCTGTGGAGGGGTTTTGTCTATTCGGTTAACGGCATAGGGTGTCACTCCCGTATTTCCTGCAACATCTGCAAAATGAAAGCTTCCTGTGCTATTGGTTGCAAGTAGTTGTTGCTGAGGGAACGGAGTGACGGGTTCTGAACATCCCGTCAAACTAGCAGTGACGGATTGATTGGTTGGATTTGGAAGGTCATATACTACCATACACGTTGGAGCGGTTCTATCAATATTATTCACCGTATCACTGAAACAGTGTTGAATATTTCCTACAGTATCTTCAATGTCGTTCTGACAGTTGCTGTTATTGGCAATAATGGTACAGGTTCCACCTGCGGTTGTTATTCAGCTTTCTCCGTCGGTGCTTCCTGTAAGGGTTGCAACGACATTTCCACTGGTTGATATGGTAGGGACATAGCTTCGCGTTCCACAGGTTGGAGCGGTTTTATCTACATATACGTCTGCAATTCTGGATGGACAAGTAGTTGTATTTCCTGCAGTATCTCTGATTTCATAGGAAGGGATGGTGGCAGTGGTTGTGGTGGTAGAGAAGGTTTGACTGCCTCCTGAGTACGAAGGATTACAGCCATTGGCATCACTACAACCGTAGGTAATCGTTCTATTTCCTCCAGTTCGCGTGGTGGAGTCGCCTTCACTGGTACAAGTAGGAGCGGTATTGTCAATATTGAAGCCATTACTTCCTGTGATGAGCGTATTTCCTGCGGTATCTTTTGCAAGTATTCGCAGATAGAAGGTACCATTTCCATCAGATTTGGTGAGAAAGCTATTATTGGTAAAGGTACTAGAGAAACTAGCTTCTGTTGGAGCGGAACTGCTTGTTGTTCGTTGAAATTTCAAGCTGTCGGTTTTGAGGTTAGTATCGGTTACGTTTACGGTGGTAGTGTGTGATTTAGCGTAGGTTCCGCTTCCGTTAGGGGTGAAGGTTGCTGTAGGATTGATACTATCTACTATGATGGTATCTGTGGTTTGCGTTGAGGTATTTCCTGCGGAGTCTCTAAATTGTGCATATACGGTTTTGGTGCCTTCTCCTGTGGTCAATATTCGTGATTTCGTTGTAGCATACGGTTCTCGTGAGCTACAAGTAGTAGTATTGGAGATACACATTTGCGTTACTCCTCCCGTATCACTTGCACTCAGAGTCAAGGTAACAGCAGTAGTAGCAGTATAACTTGCTCCTGCATTGATGGAAATAGTTCCTGAAGGAGCGGTATTGTCAATATTGAAGCCATTACTTCCTGTGATGAGCGTATTTCCTGCGGTATCTTTTGCGAGTATTCGCAGATAGAAGGGACCATTTCCATCTGATTTGGTGAGAAAGCTATTATTGGTGAAGGTGGATGAGAAACTTGCTTCTGTTGGAGCGGAACTGCTTGTTGTTCGTTGATATTTCAAGCTGTCGGTTTTGAGGTTGGTATCGGTTACGTTTACAGTAGTGGTGTGTGATTTGGCGTAGGTTCCGCTTCCGTTAGGAGTGAAGGTTGCTGTTGGTGGTGTGGTATCTGTTGAGCGTACTTTCACTCCCCAGTTAGCAATTTGGGTAGTACTCCATCCAGCATCATCTCGCACGTATACCTTACTACCGCTGAAGGTTTCTTTGGCTGAACTTGGCGTGATAGTAACATAGGGAGTCATCGTACTTGCGTCGAATTCCAGATTTAGACTATTGTAAAAGGTTCTATAGAATACATTAGATTTATTTATTTCTGTTTGAGAAAGGGTAGAGATAAAGCTACCATCTGGGAGACTGCTTAATGCTCCAGCTTGGTTGAAGGAAGCGAAGAAATAGGTTCCTACTGTAGTAATATTACTTGTATCAAAACTTCCTGCTGGAAGACTGATTAATGCTCCACCATAGTTGAAGGAAGCGAAGAAATAGGTTCCTACTGCAGTAATATTGCTTGTATCAAAACTTCCTGCTGGGAGGCTACTTAATTTTCCAGCATAATTGAAGGAATAGAAGAAATTGTTTCCTGCTGTAGTAATCTTACTTGTATCAAAACTTCCTGCTGGAAGACTAGTTAATTTTCCATTATAGTTGAAGGAAGAGAAGAAATAGGTTCCTGCTGTAGTAATCTCACTTGTATCAAAGCTCCCTTCTGGGAGACTAGTGAGTTTTCCATTATAATTGAAGTTAGCGAAGAAATAGATTCCTACTGTAGTAATATTGCTTATATCAAAACTTCCTACTGGGAGACTAGTTAATGCCCCTTCTCTGTTGAAGTTATTAAAGAAATTGGTTCCTACTGTAGTAATATTACTTGTATCAAAACTTCCTGCTGGAAGACTGATTAATGCTCCTTGATAGTTGAAGTAAGCGAAGAAATTGTCTCCTACTGTAGTACTAATATTGCTTATATCAAAGCTACCATCTGGGAGACTGCTTAATACTCCACCTCCGTTGAAGTAAGCGAAGAAATAGGTTCCTACTGTAGTAATATTGCTTGTGTCAAAGCTACCATCTGGGAGACTACTTAATGCTCCATCTCTGTTGAAGTAAGCGAAGAAATAGGTTCCTACTGTAGTAATATTGCTTGTGTCAAAGCTTCCTGCTGGGAGACTGCTTAATGCTCCACCATAATTGAAGTAAGAGAAGAAATAGCTTCCTACTGTAGTAATATTGCTTATATCAAAGCTTCCTGCTGGGAGACTGCTTAATTCTCCACCATAATTGAAGTAATAGAAGAAATAGTTTCCTACTGTAGTAATATTGCTTGTATCAAAGCTTCCTGCTGGGAGACTGCTTAATTTTCCAGCATAATTGAAGTAATAGAAGAAATGGGTTCCTATTGCAGTAATATTGCTTGTATCAAAGCTTCCTGCTGGGAGGCTAGTTAATGCCCCTTCTCTGTTGAAGTAAGAGAAAAAATGGTTTCCTACTGTAGTAATATTACTTGTATCAAAACTTCCTGCTGGAAGACTGATTAATGCTCCTTGATAGTTGAAGTAATAGAAGAAATTGTTTCCTTTACTTTCCACACTATTTCCAAAGTCATCCATACTTGGCATCTTAGAAACCCATACACTACTTGCTGTGGTTCCATTTTTTGGAATAAGAGGATTGCTAGAGGATGTGAATGTCCATCTACTTGCTCCTCCTATGAGACTCAGCGTGATAGTGTAGGTATCAACAGTCGCATACGTATGGGTGATACCCGTTGTAACGTCCTGTGTCGTCCCATCTCATCGGTCTACTGCAAAGGCATTCCCGAAGTATTTATTGAGCTTTACGGTCTGATTGGCTGCTGTGATTGATGCTCTAAGTTCGATATCTGTAGCAGTAGCAAATGTCTGAAAGTCATTAGGCTCTTCTATAA
>JAISMG010000021.1 GCA_031276875.1 Candidatus Peribacteria bacterium
TTCCCCGTCATTTCACACGCAATCACTGCTTGTAAAATATCATCGTTCACTTCTTCAATCGTTGCTGGTAAATCTTTTCCTTGTAAAATTTTGTCCGCTGTGGGTTGGGGTGCTTCATATGTTGACCAATTGTAGCCGTGTTGTGGAAAATTTAAACAATATTTACAATCTTCGGAAGCTGAAGCATTATAAGACAAAACACAATTGTGGGAGTCGCTCATAATTTGTTTCTTTGTGTATCAGCTTTTTAAACTCTTGAATTTGTGCTGATGTGATAGGTTTTAGAGTTTCAAAATACTTTTCTTTCGTGTAAGGCAGATTAAAGATATGATATTGTTGTTTTTTTTAACTTATTACTTTATTTTGAATGATAATTAACTTTCATCCAAATATTCTTGTAATGTACCGTACTTTATATACACTTCTATCATCATACCAAGCTCATTCAGTTTTTTACTTCTCCCTTACAATGCAATACCGCTTTTTTCCCCTCTTTTTATTTCTCCTTTTCCTGACAGGATGTGCCTCTTCTCCGACCAAAGACACTATTTTTTTGCCTCAGATATTTAATCTCCCGTGTATCTTCCTAGAAAGAACGATTGAACCCTACGATACCTCCAACTATCTGCCTTATGCTTCTCTTCGAGAAAATGCCCCTTCTATCACTACCTTCTATCCGCTTCCTTTTACAGGAGATATCCACACCTCGTATGCCTATAATCTCGGCTATCTTCCTGCAGATTTTCATACGATTTCCCTCCAATGCACAAATCGGGAATATTACGCCCCCATAGACAATCCCTGAACATATCACGTTTTCCCTTATATCACCTATTTTCCCCAAAAAAGAAACGTAGCACCATTGCTTATTTTAGACTTTTTACAAGCACTCCAACACCAAGAGTTTCAAAAAGCTGAAACCCTAATGAACGAAACCCTCCAAAATCAAGGTGGGAGAGCAAATTTGCTTCCATTTCATCAAAGAAAAATACTCACGAGTAAAGCAGGAGAAAACGTATTATTTGTCTTATCAGAAAATGGGACATCCCAAGATGTAGCCTATCTCATCCAAAAAGTGTTTATTCAAGACCATATGCTCGTGATGGAACCTTTGTATACCTTGTATATCTTACAACCGTCCTTTAAAAATCCAACTCCTTCCCTCTCAGAACAACAAGAAAAATGCAGACAACGCTACCTAGAAGACCAAACCATAGAAAAAAATGTACTGCGAAAAGAAAATGTACTCAATACGTTGAATAGCTATCTAGATGAAGAAACGTCTATCAACCTCTGTACAGCCTTCTTTGCATATTATTCACAACATACCTATGAAAACGTAAACGCTGCTACTATTATCGGCTTTACAGGTTATGAAGCAACAGCAAAAGAACGGTTTGATACGCGATATTCCTTTTCTTTTGTACCTCCAGAGCCAAACTCAACATTTGCCGAAATATACCAAGCCATACGTTTGTGAGCTACTTTACAATGAGATGAAATTTGAGGATACCAACCCTTTATCGTAGAAAATGCTACACCTTGTGGATTGAGAGTATACACAATAACAACAGGAAACACCAACTATCATCTAGGTATCGGTTCAGAACTATGTTTATGATGAGAACAAAATGATGTTTTATTTACTTCCAAAGATACTCAAGCTTGGAACTATCAAGTTTCTCTTCTGGACAAAAACAATATCCATCCGACAACAACTAATCAGCATAGTATTGGGAATAGAGCGATGGCATTTACGATAGAAAAAGGAAAACTTTTGCTTACCATAGTAGACAAACATTGAGCTGGCTCATTAGACGGTATAGAAAGTGTACGAGAATTACAAGAAAATGGTACGCGAACCCCCATCAGATGTTATGATTACCGTAATCGAGGCAACTTTGAACCTTTGGAAGGAGCAGAAAATAATGCACGATATTACAAGGGTACTACCCAATTTGACCGTTTGCTTCCTCTTCCCTTACCAGAATGTAAAGATAATGTCCAAATAGAGAAAAAAAGCTGATTTTCCTCTCTATCACCTCTTGCACTTCCAGAGCCAGAACGCCTTACCTTAGACTACTTCAGACAACAAATTCGTGAAGGAAAAGAAATAGACTTTTCAGAGTATTTTTACGCAACAGCAGCCATTTTTTCAGGAACATATTCTTTATGTGAAGAAAATACTTGCCTCCTCTCACCCAATGAGATTGCTTATAAGGAAAGAGAAGTGGAAGGATACTTTACCCTTTCTCCCAAAGAAGAATATTTCCTTTGTACAGAAACAGATGACCCTACCTGCTTTCCTCCAGCGACAGGAGTAGATAATCTGTATTTTGTCATCACTTCAGGAGATATGCAAGAATTACCTCTTTCTCGTCAGATTTCTTTCGGCTGTTATGATAAAAAACACGGAACAATGCTCTATGAGAGAGATGAGATTGATACCTCTACAATGACCTATCAAAAGGTTGCTACCCAATTTCCCCCTGACACTTTTGATATCGTACTCCAAAACCTTTTAGAATATATGACAAAGGAACAAACCGTGAAAATCTCTCTTTCCATTCCTACGTATGAAAGCATTATTCAAGACTGACGAAAATGCCCCAATTTTTACTATAGAAAAGATACCCTTGAAATCACTGCTTTCACCTGAGAAAAATTTGATAAAGAGGGATACAATAAAGAGTGATACAACCAACTTGGATATAATAAACGAGGATACAATGCGTCGGGATACGATAAAAGAGGATACAATAGTTCAGGATATGATAAACGGGGATATGATAGTTCAGGATACGATGAATGAGGGTACGATATTTGGCTCTATCACAAAGAATGGGGATATAAGAAATGGGGATATTTTGAATTTTGAGAAGAGTCTCGATATGATGAATGATATGGCTTGCCTCCTCCCGTAGAACAGCATTATCTGCTTCAACGAACCGGCAACGAAGCATTTGCACAGAGAGCAAATAGTCAACCCATCTACACCAATGACCCCACGCGAGAAATCCAACCGTTGTACCTCATCAAAGCCTACAAAAATGTTGCAAAATATCAGTGCTTTTATTGTGAACCAGAACGAGAAATTGCAGACTATTACTGAGCAGACGACAAAAATATCTTTTTAAATAGCTTTTTCCAAGATGGCTTGTTAGCTATCCCCAAATCAACCCTCCCCAATTACCTTCCTTTGCAAACCTTATGATTTCAAGCATTTGACGGATTAGTTGGATATTCGGATAGCTACCTTGTCCAATTCCCATTCAAATTTCCCGTAGATAAAGCAACCTTTCAAACTGTCCAATCAAAAGCCCAACTGATGGCTTGAGAAGATGCCAACATTCCTTCCATACAAGAAGCGACCTGATGACGTGCATTCAGAGAATGATGATATAGACGACCAAGGTTTCAAAATGCTGACAAAATTTACGATAGATACCTAGGAGATGACAAGGATTGGGTATATTATTGGTTCGAGTGAAGAAATATCACCATCAACAGAGTAAAAAAAGCTCCAGACTTTTCCCTTCTTTCCGCTTAAATTTCAATATTGTAATCTTAGTATCTGTTATGGTTTTTATTTATCCTTACCAAAATATATAATCAAAGATTTCTTCGAGCTTTATCTATGTTACGTGAGTAATACCTTATTTACTATACGTTTGTCAAGTTAAAGTTACACCTGAAATCATTTCGTCTGTAATTCTCTTCTCACGTGGTCGTGGTCATTGGCATTTGCCATCGCCATCTCTGGAGTAATCAAACCTTGAGCAGCAAGAACCGCAAGATTATCTTCTAATAATTGCATTCCAATATTTCTATTGGTATACATTACGTTCTTGATTTGGTTCAGCTTATTTTCTCTAATGGTATTTTCTACTGCGGTATTATTGAGCAAGATTTCGTGAGCAGGCACCATCCCTTTTCCATCAGCTTTTCTCAGAAGTTTTTGCACGATAATCGCAGTCATATTTTCAGAAATCTGATTTCTAATCTGAGGTTGCTCGTCAGCAGGAAACATTGAAATAATTTTATTGATACTCTGTTCAGCAGACCTAGAGTGGATAGTCGTCATTACCAAATGTCCCGTCTCGGCAAGGGCAATAGCATTTCTCAGACTTTCAGGGTCTCTAATTTCTCCAAATAAAATCACGTCTGGTCTCTGTCTCAAGGCATATTTCATCGCTGAGGCAAACGTCACAATGTCTTTCCCGAGCTGTTTCTGTTCAAACAAAGCTTTTTTGGGTTCAAAAATATATTCGATAGGGTCTTCAATGGTGATAATGTGTTTGGCTTTAGTCATATTGATTTCTTCAATCATTGCAGCAAGTGTGGTAGATTTACCTGAACCCGTCGGTCCCGCAACAAAAATCACCCCATTAGTTTTTTGAGTAAGCTGTTTGAAGATTTGAGGCAATTTTCTTTCGTCAATAGTAGGAACTTTTTCTTCCAATAATCTGGCTACAATCATAATATGGTCTCTCTGTCTGGAAATATTCACCCTATAACGTCTACCATGCATTGATATTCCAAGGTCGGCACTCAGATTTTTTTCATAGTTGGCTTTATCTTCTTCCGTCATCATATACTGTGCAATGGCATTCAAGGTTTGGTCGTCTAATTTGGGAAGTCCTGTAATTCTGCGAGCTTCTCCAAAAATTCTGAGCGTAGGTTCTTCACCATAGGTCAAATAAATATCCGAACTTTCGTGCTTTATCATCATATCAAAGAGGTATTCCAGATATTTGATAGGGTCTGCGGCAGGATTAACAGAAGGAGAAGGCTGAGGAGAAGACGTTGAAGCTCCAACCGGAGAGGGAGACTGAGGAGCAGGAGCGGACGTTTGAGGAGGGAGGGAAGTTTCTTCTGGCATTGGCAAAGGGGGAAAGAATAAAACATTTCTTAATTATACTCAAAAAGGTAATTTTTTGCAAAAATTTTGGCTCGAAATGAAAAGAGAGAAAGAAAATCAAGAAAAAACGACATTCTGTAAAAGAAAAATTGGAAAGAAAGCGAAATCAGCTTCATTTTGAGACATCCAAAGATTTGATAAGACCCAAATATAAAGCTGCCCTTCTTTTACTTCAAAAACCTAGCACTTAATAAAAACTCTACAACTTTCTCTCTTGCATTTTCCCTCCTAATTCCTTATAGTTCATTTTATGACATCACTTTATCTCAATATTTCCAGTGATAAAGTTCACCTTTCGTATAAGGATGAGGAACTTTTTTTGGAAAGAAATAGTATCGAGGAAACGCTTGGAAAAGTTCTCATCCAATGGTACAGAACCTTTCATTTTACGCAGGTCTGCATTTTAAATGGTCCGTGAGGATTTACCAATTTGAGAGTGGGAAGTTTGTGTGTAAATTTACTCAATACACTAGTGGGAGAAACATTAGATTTCTTTTCTGTGAGTAAAATTGACCTCTATCAATATATCTATGCACAGGGAAAATGTCCCAAATATGGTTGTATCTACATTGGACAGAAAAGAAATGTGTGGCTCTGGGACTTTGAAAAGAGAGAAAAAGTCTGACAATACACCTTTGAACAGCTTGAACCAATGATGAACGAATGAACTTTGGTGCAACCGTTGTTTTTGGATATGGTGTATGATACGATGTATTATCCAGCTTTTTTATCCTCGTGAACTACAATGCTATTGGATACGCAGAGCTGGAAATGATGGATGAAAGACTATGTAGACGCAAACCATCCCCATCCTACCAAACATATTACAGCAAACTATATGATAGCACCAAATATATGAAACTAATCTCTTTACTCTTCTAATATTTTTCTGATGAGAACACAATCTACAATGCTTTGAATTGACCGAGGGAGCAAATACATTGGACTGGCGTATGCTCCGACCCAAGGCGACATCATTTTCCCGATTGGTTATCTGATGAATGACCAAATGATTTATTTTCATATTGCGGACATCATCCAAAGATATGGTGTGAAAACTATTATCATAGGGCGACCGAGTAAACAAAAGGATATTCAAGAGAGGATTAGCAAATTTATAAACTCGCTTACTTACCTGATTGAAAAAGATGAAATCACGATTGAAACGATAGAGGAAGATTACACCAGCGTAGAAAGCTGAGAAATCATCTCAAACTTCAAAAAAAACGAAGCAACAGATACCGTAAGTGCAATGTTGATTTTAGAAAGACGAAAAATCTCCAAAACAAAAAAGGACGTCAATGATTAAATTGACTTCCTTTCTGTAGCTTTACTCTTTCTAGAAAAGAGATAAACTGTAAGGAAGAAGCTTTTTTGGCGAGTATTTTTTCTTCATCCACTTACAAGAAGAGGAGAAGAGAAGACTGAACCCTACTAGGCAATCCTAATATTTCAATCTCTAAAAATCCACTATAACGTTCAGCTTTACATTTTCATTTGTAAAGAGTTATCTAGCCCTCTTTTCTTTTCCAGTAGCCCAAGTCGAAAATTGAGTAGTCTAGTACGTATACTGTGTATAGCGTTTTTAAAGTCTCAGTAGCTGCAATAGAAATCATTTAGATTCCAAGTAATACTCACCCAATGAAAGGGAATAAAGTGGGCATTTTTGTTTTTATTGTTGCGTGGGCATTTTACTTCTGGAGTGATGAAATTCCAATAATGAAACCACATTACTCTAGAAACGGGATAAAAATAATCACATTTCAACCTGAGAACAGTGAGAAAAGTCAACATTCATTACAAATGAGTTCTTTTCAAAACGGGTATACACTCACCTGTTAAAGACCAGCTTCCTTGATGTAATGAAGAGGATACAATGTGCATCAACATTCATTGACGTTTCTATTATACTCCAAAAAGGAAAAATATGCAAATTTTTTGGCACTTTTTTTCTTGAGATTAAAAGATTGTAGTTCAAAATTATTATTTCTAATAGGAGAAAAATATATAAGTTCACCTGTATTTGATAGACTTAAGGGGTTAATTTTCAAGCAAAATGCACTAAAGGGGTAATCAAGTAAGGTAAGAACTGGTAAATATTATTTAAATAGTAAATAAATACTATCAATGCTGAGGTATAATTGAGGATTTTTCTCGGTTTATTATTTATTTTTGTTTCTACTTCTTTTATATATTCTTCATTATATTGTTGAATTGATAGTTGTTTTGGACAACATCGTCTAATAATTCCATTATTTCTTTCATTGCTTCCTTTTTCTCGTGAAGTATACGGATGACAACAATGCCCTAATCATCGCTTGCTTTACTGCCTCCTTTGTTGCTCTTTTCAATTTTACTATGATAGTAAACCTTGTCAGTCTTTCTACTACTGTTAATAAGTCTCATTTCTCTCATTTTGGTCATACTATCATATCTACTTCCCAATGTACAAATATTAAACGTTTATCGATTTCTTCTGTTCTTTCTTCTATCAGGGGAACATTAACGAGTGCTGACTTTTTTTCCTTTTTTTTCTGTATCAATGTTTTCTGCGTCTTAACCAATATTCTCGTTCCCTCTTATACCAATGAATGATTGGCATCACTAAGAAGTTTAGTAGATAAAAGTTTGACTATTTTTATCTTATTGATTAGTGGTGCATTTTAAACTTTAATTAAGCCAAGGTAATTTTATCTTGATTTTTCTCTGCATAATAACATATTTATTTCTATTCAACTTTACCTTTTTTCTATAGAAAAAATGCTTAAATCCCTTCAAATCTTCTTTTTGTTGCTTTTCGTCAGTGCGTGTATTCCTTTTGCAAATGCTTATCAAGAAATCCTTATTGAAGAGAGAGGAGGAAAAGCTATCAGAGTAATTAAAGTAGTACTAGACGGAGAACATTTTGTGGTGGCGTCTCCTGCCACAACGGGAGGAGCAACCTTGGAACAGCTTACCCAAAATGTGAGCGGAAGTAGTGCTATCAATGGAGCATTTTTTTGTCCTAAAGATTATAGCAATTGTAACAATCAGACTTTTTCTTATTATGAGAGAATATTTAAAGGCGATGGGGAAAGTTTCAGTAGGTATCGACCCGATACGAGTATTAGAGGAATTTTTGGATTTCAAAAAAATGGGACGCCTTTATTGGTACAAAATAAAATCAGTAACCATGATGTAGGACTGATGAGTAATATTAATGCTGATAAAATTGAGAGCTTGTATTTTGGGATTTCCAATTTTCCGGTATTGCTTATCCAAGGAGAAGATGTGACAGCAGGAGCTGCTGAATATATTGACAGTAAGTTGACCGGAAAAGGGAATAGAAATTTTATCTGTTCGACGGAAGATGGGAAAACAATTTATTTGGGGGTGATTGGTGCGTCTAGTGTCTGGGATATGGCACCGTATTTGAAAACGCATTTTGGCTGTTTTGATGCGTTGTTTCTGGATGCAGGAGCAAGTTTAGGTATGGTATATAGTGGAAAGGTAGTAGATAGAGGAGAAAGAAGGCTGATTACTGATGCATTTGTAGTTGTGGATAAAGAAGCTTACCGTGCTCTGGGAGGAGAATTACCTACAAACACTACTCCATATATTTCGGAGTATCAGCTTACTTCTGATGATGAAAAACAAATACAAAAGTTTACTACGCTCATTGATTTGATTTATGAAAAGTACGAGAAGAGCAAGTATAAACCACAATTGATTTCTCTCTTTCGTAAGCTCATCAATAGCTGAAAACTTACCGCAAGCCAAAAAGCTATTTACAATCAGGTATTGATTTATTTATTTACCGTAGATACATTGTAGGTTTTTTTTCTTGCAATCATACTCAACATTCTTATGTTAACACACAGATTGTCCTATTTTCATCAGAGGACGGAAACCAAAAGTATTTATTCCGACAAGGAGTAGAAAGAGCTGAACGTTGGCTACAAGTGAACGGAGTACCAGTTCCTATTTTGAAGCGGAAAACGGGAGATTGGAGAGAAATTCCTGTGGATTCTGGGAGGAAATGGGATATATAATTGTTTTGTTTAAGAGAAAACTCCAAAATTAAACGTTTGGGTTTTCTTTTTGTTTAAGTTTTTTATATAAATGGGAGTTAATATATTTGACAAGTAGTTCACTGGCATTTAGCTGTTTTAGTTGTTCTTCAGTAAGTAGAAGTTACGGTAATTATTCAATTACTAGCAGTAACTGTATAATTCGGCTTAGAGTACTCAACATCTAATGCGTTATCATATATTTTACAACCTGTTCATTTACAAGTTGCAATATCAATATCTCATAGATAAGCACTTGCAACCACTACGGTTCATTCAGAAAATAAAACTTTATAACTTGGTTCAGAGTACTCAACATCTAATGCGTTATCATATATTTTACAACCTGTTCATTTACAAGTTGCAATATCAATATCTCATAGATAAGCACTTGCAACTAATCACGTTTCTTTAGTTTCAGCACTTGTGTAACTTGGATTAGAATACTCAGTATCTAATACATTACTATAAGTCTTACAATTAGTTCCTTCACACGAAACTACAGTTACATCTCATAAATAAGCACTTGCACTCACAGTTGTATAAATCTGTTGTGGAATTTCTGTGGCATTACCTCATTCACATTGCATTTGACTAATAAGATAAGTGAGTTGTTCTAATTTCTCATCCAGTTTTTCATAATTTTCATTGATGACAGCATTATTATTTTCTACAATCAATTTTATGGTATCTATTTCTTCTACTAAAGCACTTCCACTTTCATTTCCTTCAAAGATTTCCAATACATTTGTAATTTGAGTATTGATACCACTTACGTGAGACATCAATCCACTTAACTGAAAACTTATTTCATTTCCTTGCTGACCAACACCACTCAATCCATCCACTTTACTTTCTACTCTCAAAATGTCCGTATCTAATTTTGATAATCCCTCTCCAATAATGAGGTCGTGATTTTTTACGTGGTCAATCAAGCTATCCCGATTTAACGCAGTCAGCATATTCCCATTTGCTCCTGCTTTCAAATCATCTAAATTGGTCGCTGCGAAAATTGCTAATCCTCCTACTATCACTGTAGTAAGAAAAATTCCTGCACTCATCCAAGCTTTGTGATAGCCAGATTTCTGTACTCCTGTTGTTTTCATTGGCATAAAAAAGAAAAGAATAAAAGCACCCTACTGCGGGGTGCTACAAACCAAATATATTTCATTGAAGATAATATAGACGATTAACCGCACTAGAGTGCTTATGGTTTGTCTATACCAAAATCAACAAGAAAACAAAACAATAGGTTTGTAGCAATTTCAACTTACTTATTTCAAAGCAAATTGCAAATCAAAATTTTTATCTTTTTTCTTGCAATCATACTCAACATTCCTATAGTTTACTCAGCTTTTTATTTTTTCATTGCAATAATGACCAACCTTGAACTTATGGACCAAATCATCGCCTATCGAAAAAATGACAATACTTTTCAGCGTTCTATTGATGAAAGAAGCGAAAAAATGACCTTCAGATTTTTTGATGGACCTCCTTTTGCGTCAGGAACTCCCCATTATGGACATCTCCTCGCTGGTGCTATTAAAGACCTCATCCCCAGATATATGACGATGAGAGGATACCAAGTCAAAAGAAAACGGGGACGAGATTGCCACGGATTACCAGTAGAAAAAGCTGTCGAAAAAGCTCTCTGAATTAACGGAAAAAGAGACATTGAAACTAAAATCTGAATTGAAAGTTTTGTAGAAAAATGCAGAGCTTACGTAAATGATACCAATGAAATCTGGAAATGGTTCATTGATCATACCGCTCGCCGAGCTGATGTGGAAAATGAATACAAAACGATGGATTTGGAATTTATGGAAAGCGTAATGTATTGTTTTGATAAGATTTACAAAAATAATCTCGTCTATAAAGGATTTAAAGTGCAACGATACTGTCCTTCTTGTGCTACTCCTCTGGCAAATAATGAAGTCGCAGAAGGCTATGAAGACAAAACCGATAGTGCAATTACGGTGAAATTTAGACTTACTCCTAGTAAAACTCAGGGGGAAATGATGGAAAAATTTGAGCACACCGATGATGGAAGTATTAAATATACAAAAGCAATTATCAAAAATGACAAAGGGGAGATTTTGCAACTTTTTAGTACGCTTCATCATAAATTTACTTTACCCTGAGGAAAGGTGGATAAGGGAGAAAATGTTGAAACTAGCCTTGCGAGAGAATTGAAAGAAGAGTTAGGGGTGGAAGTCAAGAAAATTACCGCTTTGTGAGCTTTCAAACAGATAATGCCTCTTCCGATGTGGAGTGGAATGCATCACACTTTTGAAGTAGAAGTGAGCGGAGAAATCCAAAATTCTGAACCAACAAAACACGAAAAACTTGTGCGAGTAAAAGTGGAACCAAGCGAGAATGAACTCGGATTTCAATTAGTTATCGAAAATAACATCATCACAGAAACAGAAGAAATGCTGAACCAGTTTACAGATTTATCTTTCTATTTGAGAAATATTCCTCAACAAATTGGAGAAAACGGTGGCGGAAACGTCAATTTCTTGGCTTGGACGACAACACCTTGGACCTTACCCAGCAATATGTTTCTCGCAACAGGAGCAGACATTCACTATACGATGGTGTACGATTTTGCTAGTAAAGAATACTATATCCTCGCCAATAATCTTTTGAAAAAATACTACAAAAATGCTGAAGATTACCTCGTTATTAGAACCTTTAAAGGAAAGGAATTGCAAGGTCTGCATTATGAACCTCTTTTTGATTACATCACCAAATCATTTACCAATCGTCATTTTGAGCGTAGCGAAAAATCTCCTAGTACAGAAATTGCCACATCGTCTTCAGCTCCTCGCAATGACCACTACTTACCAAAGTTTTTTCAAATACTGAATGCCGATTTTGTGAGTATTGAAGATGGAACAGGAATTGTTCATATTGCACCGACCTTTGGAGTGGAAGACTTTGATGCCGTTGCAAAGCTTCTGTGAGCACAAAATGCTTTGGAGTGGCTCTTTATGCCGGTAAATGAATACGGAGAATTTGATGAACAAGTCTATGATTACACCGGAGAAAGCGTGTTGAATATCAACAAAACCATCATTGAAAGACTAAAAGAGGAAAGAAAGCTGATAAAATCTGAAAGCATTACGCATAGCTACCCTCATTGCCGAAGATGCCACACACCATTGATAAGCAAAGCGATGTCGAGTCGATTTATCAAAGAACAGGAAATGAACGCCAGCACTCGAAAAGCCGCCGAAACCATCAATTTTGTACCTGAAAGTGTGAAAAACCGTTTCGTTAATGGACTCCAACAAGCCCCCGATTGGAATATTGCGAGAAATCGTTATCGAGGCAGTCCGCTTCCGATTTGGCAGAATGTGGATGATGAAAATGACCGTTTTTCTGTAGGCAGTCTGGAAGAGATGTATCAGCTTTCTAGGACAGGTAGCAAGAATATCATCAAACATATTTTGATAAGGCATGAGCAAACTGATTATAATGTAGAATACAAACACGATAGTATTTGAAAAACAAGATTATCTACATATGGAAAACAGCAAGCTGAACATATTAAAAATCAACTTAAAAATCTGCATATAGATAAAGAAAATCTAGTTATTGTAGTTTCACCGTTGGAAAGGACACGGGAGACGATTTTACCCTTCTTACAAGAAATATATACTGCTAAAGAACTTACAACAAGCTATCAAAAATACCAAGAGATACAAAAAGCTTTTCAAAAGCTATCATCTGAATTGAAAATTGTGGAATATATTCAAAATACACAAAATCAACATCACTTTGAAATCGGGAAAAAGCTATTTGTTGATTTTCGTATTACAGATAGCATTTGTCCTAATTTTCAAGATAAAATAATGCCTCTTAAAGAACCAAAATACACTCGAAAAGACCATTTACACAATGACAAACAAGGAGAAACTTACCAACAAAGACGAGAGAGAAATAAAGAGTATCTACATTTCATCAATCAAAAGTATGCTACACACACCATCATCACTGTTTCTCATTGATGACCTCTCACTTGTCAGAAACAATGTTTTAGAGAATTTGATTATTTCAAGGAAGGAACAAAGCACGTTCCCAAAAATGGAGAAATTGGTATCTTTTATCGAGATACTGACAGACAAAAAGAAGTAGATTTACATAAACCTTATGTAGATAATTATCGGTTTGTTAAAGACGGAAAGACCTATAAACGCGTTCCTGAAGTAATGGATTGCCGATTTGAAAGTGGAGCAATGCCATTTGGGCAGGAGCATTATCTGGGAGAATAACATCTATTGAACAGACTACTGTGAACAAACCCCCGTCCCATCCTGCCCTCGCAGTCCTGCAGGGCGAGGACAGGACACCCCCTTATCAGGGGGAAACGATACTAATGTTTATTTCCTTATATATAACCATATGCCCAATATCCCTATGCAACCAATATGATATATTCCTTACAATCGCTCTCTCAAACAATATGCAAGAGAAAACAGAAAACAACCCAAATCAACCAAAGCAGAAGAATTGATACGGCATTGTATCTTAAAAGGAAAGAAAATGCTGTGATATAAATTCACCAGACAAAAAACGATTGATTACTTTATCTTGGACTTCTACTGTTCGGAATTGCTGTTGGGAATAGAAATAGATGGCTGATACCATAATGAAGAAATACAAGCTACATATGACAAAAAAAGAACTGTCAAATTAAATGAACTATGAATTACCATACTTAGATTGAAAAATGGAGAAGTTTTGCAGCATTTAACAGAATGTCGTGAATATATTAAACAATATATAGAACAACTTACTAAACCATAAATAGCGTTGCCCCTTGACAAGGGGGCGGCGACCCCGCAGGACTGCGGGGAAGCGGGGGTTTGTAAAACAAAAATACAAGAGAACATACGTTTAATGTATTCACTGACATCTTACCAATAAAGAAAAATCAATTTGCCCTTGAAAAATACCTGCTATGATATACCATACTATTATGGCTTTGATTTTTACAAGACACTCTACAGCAAAGCTCTTAATATGATAAAGCAAAAATCATCAAATTAAATGAACCGAGAAAACGTGCATTTGTAAAACAAAAATACAAGAGAAAATACTTTAAAAATCTGACTTTTAGTTCTTATATCATCCCTCAAATGTCCTATGGAAAAACTATTACCACCTATCTGGTTGATGGAAATGCAACAGGCATAAAAACAACAGAATTATCAAATCGAATAGGAAAAGCTCTCATTATACCAAGAGCAAAATTAAAAGATGCAAAAAACAGACCAGAAATTGAAAAACCTGCTCTTTATTTTCTGTTTTGAACAGATGAAAACGGAAATGATGTAGCTTATATTGGAGAAGCTGAAAATTTTATTCGTAGAATTTGAGACCACGATACCCATAAAGATTTTCGGGATATTGTCATAGCTTTCGTTTCCAAAGATAATAATTTAACTAAAGCTGATGTAAAATATTTAGAAGCCAAATCTATTGAAAAAGCAATAAAAGCAAAAAGATATATTTTGAAAAATGGAGTAGTTCCCTTTATCAATAATCTTCCAGAACATCAAATTTCCACAATGGACGAATTCTTGGAAAATGTTGATGTATTGATTTCTGCTATCTGATATCCTATCTTAAAAGAAATGGGCGGAAATATTAATGCAAATACTAATGAAAATATCTATTATGTGAAATGAAGATGAGCTAATGCAAAATGAATGTATACAGAAGAATGATTATTGGTTTTGCAAGGAAGTAGATGACCCCAAAGCTTGGTAAATAGCGAAATCAACAGAAAATGATATGCGTTTAGAAATCGTCCCAAACTTATAGAAAAATGAATTTTAAAAGAAGAATGAGAACATATAGTATTTGTTGAAAATTATATATTCTCTACTCCTAGTGGTGCTTCGGATATTATTCTTTGAAGAAACACCAATGGACGAAAAGAGCGAAAAAATTCAGATGGGAAAACCCTTGATGAAATAGAAAGACAACAATTACAATAACTGATAACATAATCTACAGCTTTTTATACTCTTGATTACTTATACTTCAATGACTAATAAACCAACTCCCAACCAAACCTTCACCGCAGACTTTATCGCAGAAGGACTCGACCAAACTAGAGGACGATTTAGAACGCTTCACATCCTCGGACACGCCATCAAAGAAGAAAACGCTATGAAAAACGTCATCGTCAACGGAATTATCCTTGCTGAAGATGGAAAAAAAATGGCTAAAAGTCTGAAAAATTATCCCGACCCTCAATTGCTCATCGAAAAACGAGGAGGAGATAGTTTTAGATTGCATATGCTCGCTTCTCCCAGTGTAAAAGCTGAACCAATGAGATTTAACGAAAAGGGCACGGAGCAAGCCTTCAAAGATTTCACGCTTCCCCTGCAAAATGTGTTCAACTTTTTTGAAACCTATGCAAAAATTGATAACTGGAAATCTGAAGGAACAGAGGTGTATCTGATGAGACACGCAGAAGCAAATAAAACAGGAGAAAAACAGAACTTCAATGAACCGTTGAACGAAAACGGAAAAACAAGTCTTGAACATCAGGTATTTATTGAAACAGTTCTCAGAGTTAATCCCGACATTATCATTGATAATGAATTTACGAGAGTACAAGAAACCGCACAAGGAGCAAAAAAAGTTATGAAAGAGTACGCAAATAAAGAGGTGGAAATTATTTCACAAACAGGCGATTTTACCAAAATAGACAATTTACAACTCTATCAAGAACTCTTACAACAATATAAAGGGAAAAGAATTCTGATTGTTTCCAATAGAGAAAAATTTGCGAGATTACGAAGTCAGCTTTATTCTACTGATTTTTCTGAACAGTATAAAGAGATAAAAAATCTGGAAGTCATAGAACTTCCAACTTACCAACTCAAAAACGATTTGGATAAACGAATTCTCGCAGAACTTCATAGTACACTCATCAAAGTAGATGGGTATCTTCAACAGTATATTTTGGACGAAGCTACCAAAGTTGCAATGGATTTTATCGACAAACTCACCAATCGACGACTGAGAAGAAGCAGGAGAAGATTTCGAACCAATGGAATGAACGAAGATAAAGATGCTGCCTATGCAACATTATATTGGGTACTGAAAAGATATTTGCAGATTTTAGCACCTTTTACGCCTTTCATTACTGAGTATTTACGACTACAACTCGCTAACTTTACCGTTTCCCATACAAATTCTCCGAAATCCTCCTCTATTCACCTTTCCTTTCGACCTTTTGCCCATACACACTACATCAATCAAGCTCTCATTGATGAAATCGCAACTCTTCGTAAAATCATTAAACTTGCACTTTTCGTCCGTGCTAAAAATAAAATTGCTGTCAAGCAACCTTTACAGAAATTACAAGTCAAGATTGACTAAATTCAAATAAAAAGTCTGCGTTTTTTTGACTTTTAGATTTTTTTGAATATACTATATAGGTAATTATTTATATTGTAATATATATATGCACAATGAATACCCCAAACCATTCAGAACACAATGAAGTAAACAATACTTCTCAAGATGTATTTCTGACTAAACCCATTGAAAAAACAACTACTGTTATCAACGAAGAATGAAAAACTCCATTTATCAATGGAAGCTCTACTATCCAGATAGAAGGTAAACAGGAACCTTTAGCATTAAATGACAAATGTGATGCCTATCAATATGGAGATAAAGTGGTAGTAGTTTTCCGCTCTCCTGATAATCCACCAAAAGAAAAAGTATATCTTAAAGAAAATAATGATATATATATCAATATTTTTGAAGCAACTAATGAACATCAAAAAAATGACAAGATACGATTCAATCATAATTTTTTTAAGAAATCTGGGAATGTTGTTATTTCTCAACTTTATGAAACAAATGAACGCAAACAAATGCAAAAATTATTTTTCAATGATACCGTATATGAGTTAGATAATCCTGAAAGTGAGGCATGATTTTGAGATAGTAATTATAAACTAGCAATTTCTGATAAGAAGCTTTATGCACTGTGGGGAGCAAGCAGAGAAGTTCTATTCTATGATTTTGCTAGAAATCCCTCTACTTCTATAAATACATTCCCTATCAATGATACTTTTTTCCTCTTAAAAGGAAAACATAATGCTCTTGTTACGGACAAATCCTTCACACTAAACAGTAAAAAAGTTAAGACTATCACAGAAAATGGAATACAATGGAAAAATTCAGTAGAAGATATTAATTGGCATACTAAAGTTGAACATAATGACCAAAACGTCTGGCTATGGAATGGCAAAGAATGTATCATAGATGATAAAAAAATCACACTTCCAAAAGAGACAGAGATACGTGATGTTGCCGTTTCTAGTACTGGAAATTGTTATGCAATTGTCTTAAAAGCCTCACAGTATGGAGGAAAGTATTGGGGAGAATATTTTCTTCTACTACAAAAAGATAATGAACCTCCCAAAGAAATTGTTTTATGAAAAAAACAACCCTATGCACTCTCAATAGATAATCAAGGAAATTATGCATATTACGAAGATGAAGGTCACTATGAAGGTGAAGATAAAAACTCCTCTATTCATTTCAATACCTACCAAAAGCCCTTTCCAAAACTTGATATGAATTGGGATGGTTGAACGGTGATAACATTTGCAAAGGATGGAGAACTTTATATTGAATATGTTGATAGTTTCACTCAAGAAACTAAAAAAGAACTAATGACACTCAATCCAGCTGCTGCCGAAATCATCCAAGAGAAAGAAAATGCTGAAAAGAAAGCTGAAGAAAGAGGAAAGATTGCTACATTTTTGGAACAAAATGACATTACTACGTTAGAACAGCTAACAGCAATTGCTACTGCTGCAAAAAGAGTTCCACAACTAGAAAAACAACTCCAATCAAAAGAAGGAGAACTAGAAACTTCCAATTTACTATTGGAACAAAATAAAGAAAAATTACAACAAGAACTTAAAAACTTAACTAAAAAATATCAAGAACTACAGCAAGAAATGAACAAGATTAAACACTGAATTTCAAAATGAACCTTTTGATACAAAATCGATAATGAAGCAAGGCGTATCCTTTGAATAAAGTAAATTTAGTCTACTACTATCTCATTACTCTTATTATAAGTCAACTAGCTTTTTCAAGCTGATAATAAAAAACCCTTGATAAAGCACTCCATTTCTCTATCTACTAGAGTAGCTTTTATTTTATTATAAATAACACAATGGCAAAAGAACTGGAAAAGAGCCTGGAAAAAGTTTCTCAGGAAGTATCCAAAGCAACAGAAGAGGTAAAAGAAACGATGCACGATGTAGGTGGTCGATGGAAAAAATCTTCACGAGAAGAAATAATCATCACCATCATCGGAATTATTTTGGTAGCACGAGGACTACGAAAGCTCAGAGAATTTATCTGGGGAGTAGTATTACTTATTCTCGGAGGACTCCTCATTTCTGGATACTTCAATACTGCTATCAAAGTCGCCATCACCTCATTTAAAAATGAGAAAAAAGCTGGTGAAAGTGTTGCCAAAAAAACTTCCAAAACAACAAAAAAATAAGATAGGGTTTTTAAACATTTGCCTGTAGCTTATGACCTTTCTTCAAATTATTTTCATTGTAGCAAGCCTTGTTTTCATTCTTTTTTCGATTGACCTCCGAAAAAGAAAAAAAATCAGCTTTTTGAGTTTTGTGATTATTTTGCTCTGAGCGGTATTTATTTTGGTTTCTTCGTTCAATATCCAACTGCTCAACAGTTTTAGTCAAAAGCTCGGAATTGCGAGAGGAGCAGAATTGATTGTGTATTGTACGGTAATTTTTCTGGGATTGGTGTATATGAATTTGATGAATAATAGTCAAAAAGACCAATGGGAACTTTCGAGACTCATTTCTCAGCTGGCGATTAACGAAGCCTTTCAACAAGTCAAATCTCAACTGGAAACACGGAAAAATACCACTGAAAAAGACAGCTTTTTGGTACATATGAGAGTATATAATGAAGCAAAGACCTTGGAGGAATGCATTGAAAGTGTGATAAAAAATGGCTTTAAAAAGCTGATTTTCGTCAATGATGGTTCTCGTGATATGTCTCTTTCCATTTTGGAACAACAACAGGCGAAACATCCTGATTGTCTGTTTATTATCTGTTCCCATACTATCAATAGAGGCGGTGGAGCTGCGAATAAAACGGGATTTACCTTTATCCAGCAGCACGCTGATAAACTGAATATTACGCATATTATCACCTTTGACCCTGACGGACAAATGGATATTCGCGACACGGAAACTTTTTTCAATGCAATGAAAGCTCATCCCAAAGCGGACATCTTTCTGGGTTCCAGATTTGTGAAAGGTGGGAAAAGTGAGAATATTCCCGCTATGAGAAAAGTGATTTTGTCGATTTCAAGGCGGGTAACGAGACTATTTTATGGAGTGAAAATTTCTGACCCTCATAACGGATACAGAATGTATACACTTGAGACAATGAAACAGATACATCTGACTTCTGATGGAATGCACTATGCCAATGAAATAAATGAATATATCAAACAGTTGGAATTGCAGTATGTAGAAGTACCAGTACATATTAAATATACGGATTACAGTCTCTGAAAAGGACAAAAGAATTCCAACAGCATAAAACTCTGAATGGAAATGATTTATAAAAAATTCTTTTTTAAGTAATCGGTAATAATATTGCTTATCTTGATTTTTTACGTTATTTCTCTACACTAGTGGACGTCATTTATCGCAATCTATCACGATGAAACCAGTTTTCCGCATTATAGACAGCTTTTTAGCTTCTCTTATTATCTTCTTCATCAAACTTTATCAACTCACCCTCTCTCCCGACAAAGGCATCTTCTCTCCTGTGTTGAAAGGCAGAGTTTGTGCCCACGAGCCACATTGTAGCGAATATGCAATAAAAACGCTGAAAAGATACGGCTTTTGGAAAGGGATTGGGAAAGCTACTGACAGAATTTTATCTTGCAAACCTAGAATGGAAAAAATTTACGACCCTGCATATTACCGTATTGTTTTCTTTTCTTCTGCACCGATTGGAGTGCCGTTTTTGGAAGCGTTAGCACAGGATAAAAGATTTGAAATTGTTGGCGTGGTGAGCCAAGCTGATAAGCCGATGTGAAGAGGTTTGCAGATACAAGAAAACATTATCAAAACTACAGCCCTACAACAACAAATGGTAACCCCTGAAGCCATCCAAACTCCCGCAAAACTCCATCCGGAAAAATCTCTGGAAGGAAAAGTCTTTTATGAATGGTTAAAAGAGAAAAAAGCTGATATGTTTGTCGTCATCGCTTATGGAAAGATTCTCCCTCAAGCTATTTTGGACCTCGCCCATTTTGGAGCGATTAACGTGCACGGTTCCTTGCTTCCGAAATATCGCGGAGCTTCTCCCTTGCAATCAGTCTTTTTAGCTAATGAAAAAAGAAGCTGACTCACTATAATGAACATGGACGCGTGAATGGATACGGGAGAAATTATCGACCAATTCAGCTTTCCTATTCCTTTTGAACGAACGGTGGTAGAACTTATCAAAGCTGTAGAACAACAATGACCAACGTTTCTCAATAACACATTGTGGAACTTTGGAAAAGGACTTCTTACTCCATTGAAGCAAAACGAAGATGAAGCTAGCTATACCAAAAAAATAGAAAAAACTGACGGGTTCTTTGTACTTTCTACAGATAGTTTGGAAGCTGTGTATACGAAATATCGTGCCCTTGCACTGTGGCCAAAAGCACGGTGTATTCGACAAGAAAAAAGAATAATCATCGAAAAACTTTCCCTCAATGAAGAAGTATTTGAACTCCACAAAACTGCTCCTCTTCTGGATAATGGAAAACTGAATGTCGCTGTGAAAGAAATTCTCCTCAAACCAGAAGGGAAAAAAGCAATGGACTGGAAAAGTTTTGTAAATGGATATTTGAAATAACCCTGAAAATGATACACATCTCCTACATATCTTTGAAATGATAGAGTTCTATTCCGTTAATCATATCAGACTTTTGTCCGGAATTAGACTCATTGGCTTGGACAATCAACACTTTATCATCCAAAGAAATATTTCCTTTAAAAATAATTCTTATCATCTCCTTTCCAATTCTTTTCAAGTTTTCATAATTGAATGAATGGGAAATTTTGTAGCCTTTTACTCACCAAATCAGATTAAGAAATCTGTAAGTATTGGTGGATTTGGTAAATGTAATCACAGGTACATTGGGATTGAGTGTAGCCATTCTCGCTGAAGTATATCCATTTTCCGTAAAACATACAATTGCTTTAATCCCCAATTCTTGGGTAATCCTATATGCATTGTAAATAATATAATCTCTCACTTCAAAACTCTCTTCATCAAACCTCTGAATGTCTTTTTTTATCATACTAAGTTCATATTTTTCTGCTTGTAATTCCAACGTGTTAATGGTATCAAAAATATCGTCTTCAATAATCATCGTCTCCAATTTTATACCATCTACTCCCAAATTACACAAATCTTTTACGTTGCTTTCCTGCGTTAACGGATAATTTTTGCTTCCCATTTGATTGACATAACTTACAATCACTGGAACTCCTGTTACTCTCACTTCGTAAATAAGCTGTTCTAAAGTCTTTTTCCCTAAATACGGTTGCAAAAGGTCAGCAATCAAAATAATTCCATCAGCATACTGTGCAATTTCATCAATTTTTTCTAGTCAATGCTGAGTTTCGATTTTGGCAAAGACTTTCATATCAGCATTTTGTTGCTCTTGCAAAAAGGTTTTGGCTTCTTGGAGATGATGAGCATCATAACACGCTGAAAGAGCTACAACGTGGGTACCGTATTCAATGCCCCGCAACATATCTTTTTTATCCTGCTGAGAAAGGGTACTGACTTCTTCTTCATTGTGTTGTAATGTCACTCTATCATATTGAATAATCTTTTTTTCTCCTGCATGTACTACACTACATTCTGCATAATCTTCTTTTTTCACTTCTACTTTGAGTTGGACTTTAGACTGTTCAAAGATAATCGGAGCCCCCAAAGGCAGTTTAGCAATATGAGCATAATCAATAAAAATCTTTTTATTGCTATCCTGAGTATATTCGGAGTAATCCACTGTAATTTTTTGACCTTTCTTGACAGGAATATCTACCGTATTTTTTACTCTGATTTCATTTCCTTTGGTTTCAATGATAATGGTTTTGCTATTATCAAGTTTCATCAGCGTATCAATGTATTTTTTATTGTTATCGTCAAAACCGTAAGAAAGCGTAATCGTAAACGCATCTACCATATTGATAATTTTACTGAGTACGGTTTCTTTGGCAAGAACGGGGCTAACTCCAGCAATGATTTTTGTAAAACGAAAGTTATTCATTGGAATAGAGAGGAAAATAAAATGCTGAAAAAACAAAGAAAGATAAGTTGATGTTTATATATAATTTTTCCTCAAATTTCAAGAGAATTTTTTGATATTATTTTATAATGTCAAGTTTTGGTTGTAGGGTAAGGTTAACTTTCAAGCAAAATGCACCAAAGCTGAGTAATAAATTATTGATGAGAGGTACTTTTTGCATTATATTTTTCAATATACTTTTTCTTCCTTGCATTTTCTTCGCTCTTTTGTACAAGTAAGCATACTTTTATTTTCTCTGTTGTAAGAAATGCCACAACATCTCGTTATCGTAGAATCTCCCGCGAAATCCCAAACTATCAAAAAATTTCTCGGAGAAGGCTATGAAGTCAAAGCCTCATATGGACACGTTGTCGACCTCCCCACCAAAGGAATGGGAATTGATATTGAGCATAATTTTACTCCTCAATATGAAGTTTCTCCTGAAAAAAAGAGAGTCGTCGCAGAACTCAAATCATTAGCCAAAAAAGCTGACAAAGTCTGGATTGCAACTGATGAAGACCGCGAAGGGGAAGCAATTGGGCGACACGTTGCCAATCAATTGGGACTGGACATTGCCAAAACGCCCAGAATTGTTTTTCACGAAATCACCAAAACCGCCATCGACAAAGCCATCCAAAATCCTAGAACGATTGACCTTCACTTGGTTGATGCTCAGCAGGCTCGTCGCATTTTGGATAGGCTCGTGGGATTTGAACTCTCTCCAGTATTGCGAAGAAAAATAAAAACCTGACTTTCTGCCGGACGTGTGCAATCGGTCGCGGTTCGCTTGATTGTCGAGCGTGAGAGAGAAATCCAAAAATTTGCTACAGAAGGATTTTTTAAAGTCGTAGGAATGTTCATTGGAGACGCGAAGAAACCCTTTGAAGCAGAACTGGATACGACACTCAAAAAGGAAAAAGATGCAGAAAAACTTCTCGAAACGCTCAAGACGTCAGCTTTTTCTATCAGTGCTATTGAAGTCAAACCCGGAAAAAAATCGCCTTCTGCTCCGTTCACGACTTCTACTTTACAGCAGGAAGCCTCTCGCAAATTGGGATTTCCTGTAGCCAAAACAATGCAAGTCGCTCAAAAGCTCTATGAAGCTGGACATATTACGTATATGAGAACCGATAGCGTTAATCTCTCCGATTTCGCGGTGAAAGCTGCCCAAACGGAAATCATCAAAGAATACGGAGAAGCCTATGCTCATCCGACTTATTATCAAACCAAAACCAAAGGTTCTCAGGAAGCCCACGAATGTATCAGACCGACCCATTTCGAAAACCGTTTTGCGGGAAATGATACGAATGAAAAGAAGCTGTACCATTTGATTTGGCAGAGAACGCTCGCGTCTCAGATGGCTCCTGCTGAACTGGAAAAAACCAAAGCCACCATTCAAATTTCCAATGACAAGCATTCTTTCATCGCCACCGGAGAAGTCATCAAATTTGATGGATTTTTGAAGCTGTACTTTGAAAGTAATGACGAAGAAACCGACGATGAACTTTCCAAAGGAATGCTTCCGTTGCTCAAAGAGGGAGAAAAGCTGACCGACCAGCAAATTATCGCTACTGAGAAATTCAAAAATCATCCTCCGAGATATACCGAAGCAAGTCTGGTAAAAAAGCTGGAAGAACAAGGCATTGGGCGTCCTTCCACCTATGCACCGACTATTTCTACTATCCAAAAAAGAAATTATGTTGTCAAAGAGGATAGACCGTGAAAACAGAGAACCTACAAAGAATACACCTTGAAACAAGGAAATCTCTCGTTTGCAGAGCTTACGCAAATGACCGGAGCAGAAAAGCAAAAACTCTTCCCAACCGATATGGGAATAATTGTAACGGATTTTCTTCTTCAGCATTTTCCTGAAATTATGGATTATTCCTTCACGGCGAATGTGGAAGAAGAATTTGACATCGTCGCAGAAGGGAAATTGAAGCGGACCAAGATGATACAGCAGTTTTATCAGCCTTTTCATCATTTGATTGTAGAAACAGGAGGACTGGACAGAGTACATACCGAAAGAACGATAGGAACCGACCCCAAAAGCTGAAAACCACTCATTGCGAGAATGGGAAGATACGGTCCGATGCTCCAAATTGGCACGCCAGAAGATGAAGAGAAAAAATATGCCTCTCTTCCCGCTGGTCAGAGTATCGAAACTATCGGTTTGGAGGAAGCTTTGCAAGCCTTTGCTCTGCCTCGTGAAGTGGGAGCGTACCAAGGCGAGAAAGTCCTTGCAAACAATGGACGTTTTGGTCCGTATGTGAAATGGGGAAGTCTTTTTGTGTCCATCAAAAAAGACGCGGAGTTTGACCTCTTTTCCATCACGCTGGAGCAAGCTATTGAGCTGATTGAAGAGAAAAAGAAAGCTGACGCAAATAAGTACATTCACCGTTTCCCGTATGAAGGCGAGGAAATTCAAGTATTAAACGGAATGTATGGTCCTTATGTAAAATATGGCAAAAAGAATTACAAAATCCCCAAAGGTGGCAAAGACGCGACAGATTTTACCTTGGAAGACGCTCTAGCGATTATCGGAAGCGATATCAAAGGAGGAAAAGCTCTCACCAAAACAGCAAAAAAGGAAGTAAAAAAGACTCCACGCACTGCTAGTGCTAAAAAGAAAAAGGAGTAAAAAAAAGCTGAACCGATTTTGCGGTTCAATCAAATAAAAAATATTTTGATTGGAGGTTACAAAAAAACATTCTAATGAGAAAGTTGACTGCATTAGAATGTTTTAGGAATATATAGATATTATTTGCTTATTTCTTTTGAAAGCAACTAATATGTGCTAGATACACAACGTACTCATAGGAGAGCGGATCTGTCGGGATCATTAATACCCATTCCTCAACCATCATTAGCATCCGCTCTAACATTTAGAAAATTTCAAAACCAATAATGACCTGGTTTTGTAGCACCATTTGCTGTCAGATTATTTAATTTAGATTTATTAGCAATTATATATCCTCGTTCATCTTTCCCCATTCATTCATAACCTTCAGGGAAACGCCAACTTTTTCCATTTAATGTTAAATTCTGACAATAAGAATCAGCTTGAGTTTTTGTCATTGCACAGTCTGAACATCACGGAGCAACATAAAGACTACCTCCATTAGCTGATATATTTAAAATACAATTGGAATTTGAACTACATGAACTACTAGAAATATATACATCACTACAACTTCCACACGCTCTACAGGATGCCGTTGCTCCCCCATTTGTTCCTGCACAGGTCCACGTTCGTGGTCAATTTCCGCTTACTGATGAGGCTGTTCCTGCTGAACATAAATTTGTTGTTGGTTTAGTTGTTGTATTTGTTGCTGCACTTCCACACGTTCCATTTTCTGTCTTATTTGCACTACAGGATGCCGTTGTTCCCCCATTTGTTCCTGCACAGGTCCACGTTCGTGGTCAATTTCCGCTTACTGATGAGGCTGTTCCTACTGAACATAAATTTGTTGTTGGTTTAGTTGTTGTATTTGTTGCTGCACTTCCACACGTTCCATTTGTTGGGCACGCTTGCGTATTACAACTTTGACTGGTAGCAATTCCACTACAACCGGCTGAACACGTCTGACTAGTTGCAGGTTTCATTCCACTACACATACTATCCACCACTACAGAACCATCCGAACCCTTACATTGTACTGTTCTGCTTTGTGTTCCATTCGTAGCTGTACATGTTCTAGTTTGTGTTCCTCCTCCACAACTTGCACTACAAGCTCATCGAGAGCTAATTGTCGGACTCGTCGCGCTACAACTTCCATAACTAGACATATTCCAACTATATGTAACACACGATACTTGAGTCCAATTGTTTCCATTACAATAGGACAAACATCTATCTACATATTTCAAGGTTCCTGCATTACTCGCTGAACATCCAGCTGTTGTATTTCCTATTTTTGCTCCTCCTATTATTGCAATGTGTCCTGTATACATAATTTCCCCTGCTACAGATCACGTTCTCCAAAACAGATGAGCTACCGTTTCTTTCCATTCTGCAAACGTTAATTGATAGTCATCATTTATACTTTTAAATCATGGCAGTGTCGTTGCTGCATATACAAATAATGCACTTAATCCTACTATCGTTACAGTAAAGATTAGTCCACTTACCATGGATCTGAACGCCCATTGCTTCAGATTTTTAAACCAAGTTTGTCTTTTTTTCATTGCAATAAAAAGAAACAAATAAAAAATTCCCACTATTTGAGGAATAAAACTATTGACAAATGTATATGTATTATTCTTTTACCTAATGTTAAAATTTTTAACGTATATATATATCGATTTTATGCATTGCTGATACAGACTGGAGATGCGGTTTATCTCTGGCATTACTAGACGTAAAAAAAATAAATATGTTATGTATATATTCTTTTTTATATGAAATGCAAGCCCTAATTGAAGAAGAAAAATTATAATGCAAAATGCACCACTAATCAATAAGATAAAAATAGCCAAACTTTTATCTACTAAACTTCTTAGTGATGCCAATCATTCATTGGTATAAGAGGGAACGAGAATATTGGTTAAGACGCAGAAAACATTGATACAGAAAAAAAAAGGAAAAAAAAGTCAGCACTCGTTAATGTTCCCCTGATAGAAGAAAGAACAGAAGAAATCGATAAACGTTTAGTATTTGGACATTGGGAAGTAGATATGATATAGTATGATCAAAATGAGAAAAGTGAGGCTTATTAACACTACTAGAAAGACTAACAAAGCTTACTATCATAGTAAAATTGAAACAGTCAAACATGCGATGATTGAGAAATTATCAGGATATAAGGTAAGGAGTATCACAAGTGATAATGGGACAGAATTTGCAGGATTAGCAGAGGTTAGGAAAGTAGTAGGATGTTTAGTGTATCGTTGTCATCCGTATGCTTCACGAGAAAAAGGAGGTAACGAAAGAAATAATGGAATTATTAGACGATTTTGCCCAAAACAACTATCAATTCAACAATATAGTGAAGAATATATCAGAAAAATAGAAACAAAAATAAATAGTAAACCGAGAAAAATCCTCAATTATACCTCAGCATTGATAGTATTTACTTACTACTTAAATAATGGTTCCTAGTTCTTATCTTACTTGATTACCCCTTTAGTGCATTTTGCTTGAAAATTAACCATAAGATGTAGCATTAAAATTTTTATGCCATTTCTCTTGAAAAGAAATGAGTCTACCACAAAGACAATGGTACTATTTTTGAGGGCATTTTTTAAGGAGAAAATTTCTTGCTTTCTTTAAAAAAATTCGGCTACCCAATAAGCAAACCGAATTTTAATTTCTTTCTATTCATTTTCAAAATCATTTCTCACAGACCAAATACTGAATCCGATATTGAAACATATTTGTACAATGAATGAAATCCATATTGCCCATCCTGGAGGGTCTATAGTAAGGTAGGAAAAGTCTTTGAATTCTTTTCGTATCCATTTATCAGACAATTCTCGATAAAGATAGTCTGCAAGTTGGGTGAGATTCAGTTTGTTTTGATCAATTACGAAGTTTCTCGTATTGACCTTCAATTCTGTAATTTCTGTCCATGAAAATGGATAACACCATTGTACCTCTTGGGAACTGTTAATCCCAATACATACAACGAATTCGTTTTGATTCCCACCTTTCCAGTAGGATTCCTGCAAAGTGGCAACGCTGAGTGGCTTATTCTCAAAGAGAAGTATCCACACCCGCAATTCCTTCTTAGGACCCAAATCACCATTCAGAAAGTGGAATTTGTTTTCAGCCTGTGAAAGACTATCAACTTTTTCCCCTCCTAAAATAGTAGGAATACAATGCGATTGGAGACTGGGACCATTGAACCATCCCGTCTTTTTGTTAAAGTCTGGATAGTCAAACAATCCTTGCTCTTTGGCTTCTTCTGGAGAAACGTTTTGGTAATTAAAGACAGAGTTTGAGGCCTGTACTTTATTTTCATAGTGTTGAGTCCAAGAGACTGAGAAACTTGTTTCTTTCGTTCCAGACCAAACAGCATAGTGCATATTCCCATCTTTTACCACATGGTCTCCAAGCCCACATTCTCTTTCTCGGTGCATATCTTGAAATTGGGGCGTTGCTTGAAAGCGTGCCACTAAATCAAGATAATCCTGCTCCGAGATAGAAAATTTCCAACCGGTGGTCGTAATTACTTCCCAATGTGCGGGATGAGTATCCAAATGACTACAATCGTACGTTTGCGTACAATATTTCATATTGCCTTTGGCATCAGTCCCGCAAGGAACTTGTCGGGTACAAATCTCGTGATCCCATATTGAATAAAACTCATAATATTCAACACGCTCAATAAGATCGCCCCAATATTCCGTGTCATTAGTAAGTGATTTTTCACCGATTACCTTCATCACTACAATTAGAAGTATTGCTACTCCTAAATGTACGAGATATTCCCACCACACCACTTTATGATGATAGTTGTATATCAGAAAAGCGATAGTAATGATGGGAATGATGAGTAGCAACCAAATAATCATAGCTTACTCCTTTTTGAAAATATCAATTTCGTTGTCTTCTCCGGTTTTGAATGCTTCTTTTGTGTGTTCCGAAGAAATCAATGTAATTTTTATCTTTTCCTTATTGGAGATAAAAAGGCTACCCGGAAACTTCTCAATCAATGATTCCCTTTCGCGAACGATATCGCGAAGTTTTTTTGCTTGCATATACAGTCCTTCTCTTTGGACTTCTACAGAGGCAATCACTTTGTTATACGTCTCAGTAATGGCTTGCATATCCCATGTGGGATTGTTTTCTTGAATCCATTTCATCAATGTGCCATCACCCTGAGAATAACGCCCTTCGATTAAATCAGGATAAATAGCTTGAATGGCTTCCCGATTGACCTCTACATTGCGTTCTGCAACCTGTGCAGTTTGAGCAATAATTTTGTACATCTTATCAAAATTCTGCTCATATACAGATTGCTCTGCTTCAATTTGCTTTCGCAAATCAATTTCTTTGTTGTTGTAAGATATTCGTATAGCAAAGACAATGATGCCCACTACAACAACAATCCCTAAAATAATCCAAGACTTTTTCATTTTTGTTTGTGTTCAGAATTATCTCCCTGTCCCCGGTTTTAGTTTAAAATTTTTTATTTATTGTTGACATTATAAATAATCGTAATAATAATACAAGCTTATTTTTATTTTTTCAGAAAAAGATACCCAATGCTATGACAAATCTGTATTATCAACTTATAAAAAACATTATTATAACACCATACAAAAATAAGTGCTACATTTTGCTTGAACTTGAAAAAATGAGTCTACTACAAAGACAATGGTACTATTTTTGAGGAGAAAATTTCTTGCTTTCTTTAAAAAAAATTGTATACTACTATCACTTTATTTCGATAAGAAATGAATACAGATGACTGCTGTATGTAATATTGCAATTGTGAAGGAAGAGCATATGTATGCTGCTAAATGTATTGATAATGATGTCGCTTCTCAGGGGAAAACAATGGATGAAGCCATTAAAAATCTCAAAGAAGCACTAGAACTCTATTATGAATAATTGTCTAATGGAGAACTCGCTATTTAAACGTTGAAAAGTATCTTGATACAAGCAAACATTTCTTTTGAAAAACTAGGAGAAACCTTGTAAAAAACATATTTTGCTTGAACATTAACTATACATAAAAATTATACCCACTAAAATTTGGCTACCCGTAAACCAACCGAAGGGATTACAAGGAAAGAGAAATCTGTATCTTTTTGCCATCAGACTCAAAATCAGCTACCGCATCCCCACTCGGACTTCCTAGCTCCAACGTCTGCAATAATGCTTCTTCTTTGAAAAACTCCGCGAATTCTTCTATCAGCTTTTTCATTTCTTCATCATCAGTAGTATATTTCATAGCTACTCTCGCATCCACTGCGAAATCGGCATCTTTTCTCATTTGATTTAAAAAACGAGAAATCTCACGAGCAATCCCTTCTCTTTTAAGTTCATCAGTCAGATGAAGGTCAAGCTTGACAATGGTATTTCCTTCTATCGCCACATCATCACCCTCCAATCCCTCATAGACGATTTCATAGTCGCCTTCTGCCAAGTGCCACGTATTACCTTGCACATCAAATACTTCAATTCACGAAGCCACTTCACGCACATTTCCTTGTTTTCCATTGGCAATAATCTGTCCCGTATCTTTCCCAAATTTCGCAGAAAGCTGATTTCCCAACGGTTTAAAAATTTTGACAATAGGCGTATCAGAAACGAAAAGTTCTAGCTCTTTGACATTGATTTCTTCCCTGAGAATATCACCATATTTTTCGAGTAAAGCAGATAATGCAACCATTTTTTTTACAACAGAAATAAAAATCTGACTAAAATATAGCAAAGCTGTTTGGAATTGCAAGCCATAGAAATGAAAAATGTCCCCGAAATTTTGACAGAATTTCTTTTTTGAGTACAATTAAAGGGACTTTATTTTGTAGCAATTTAGAGAATGCCACCTAAAACGGAAAATGGATTTAATGAGAGAATTGATAATTGAAGTACTACTGTGGAAACACAAGACACCATCCCATCATCTACGAATGAAGAAAACTCGGAGATATTTTCGCAAACAGAACTTTTTGATAAAACATTACCTCCTGAAAGCCAACAACAGCAAGCAAATCTCTATGGAATAACTCAAGAACTTTTGACATATATCAAAAATAAAAACTCTATTGAGAAAAACAAATTTCTTCAAGAACTTCAAAACAACGAAACACTCAAAAGAGCATTTCTCATCCAAACTCAAGAAAAATTCAAAACTCCTCCTACTCCATTGAGCGACCAAGACCGTGTAGACATCCAACTCTACGGAAAACTTTTTTTTGAAGATAAAGATAAACATATAGCCAATAGCATTACTATAGACAGTAAAGATGGACCACAAACCAAACTTTTAGTAGAACTGCTCAGAGATGGCGAAAATTTTAGTCCAGAACATTTCATTCAGAAAATTTCTAATATATTAACATTACGTACTCAAAATAATCCACTAGCAACCGCCATTAGAAATCAACTTTTGCAAAAAGCACGTGCTACCATCAATGGAAGTGATGTTCTGAGAGCAGAATGGATAGCACACCAAGAAGCATATAAAGAGCAACCTACTATTTTAGCAACACAGATATCTACCTATTTGTTCTGAGGTGCAAATGAAGATTTTGTGGATGGAATTTATGGAAAAAATACGCAAGCAGCAGCTAGAATTATCCAAGGAGGAGAAGCAAAAACTGAACAAGAAAGAAAACGAAAACGTGGGCATTATCACCATAAAAAGCTTGCTGTAGAACATCAAAACAGAAGACAAGACTATTTGAACCGTCTCCCAAATAGTACTGTGAAGTCAATGAAAGAAACATCAGTGCTGGACATAGGGAGAAATGAAACTTTAACTACCTTTTTACAACAAAAAGGTGAAACCAATCCGATTACCTATGAACAAAAAGTACAACGACATAAAGAAGGAGTTATCAAAGCCATCCTTCCAAAATTACAAGGACTTCTTACCGAAGGTCAGCTTTCTTCTCTGTTAGATGAGCAAGGGAATGTAAAGCCAACTGCAAGAAAACAACTTCTAGAACGAAATATAGATAAGCAATATTTTGGGAAAATTATGAAAGAACTTTATCATCCCGATTATGAACATATCCAACAACACATTCGCGAAAAAATACGTGAAGCTACCAAAGAAAGAGCTAAAAATCTAAAAGCAATTAACGATGTCCTCCAATATATCAAACAATATCTCAATATCACCACTGAAGGAGAAAATTTGAACTTCTGAGAACATTTTAATCGAAACCCCAACTCAAAAGATAACCTAGAAATTGCCAATAATCATATATATATCAAATGAAATTTACAAGATACTCCTAGAGTTATTCCTCTTTCGTTCAGTTATGATATGGAAACGGGAATATTATCAACAAATAGTATCGCAAAACAAACTACTGAACATAGTCTTGTACTCAATAGTACCCAAGCAAACGTTCCATTGTTTAATTTGGGAAGATGGGAAGAACTCAAAGACCCTAATGCTGAGTTTAAGGATTTAATGGAAGATAAAGGAGACAAAACCATAGGATTTCAGAAACAAATCATTGAACTCAATATTGAAAAAAATAGAACTCTGAGCTATCTTATCACCACATTTGGTATAGATAAACAGTCTGCTTATCTACAAAATCAATCTCCTGGTATCTACCATCTCTTCCAAGTCGTAGAAAATAGTTTACGTACTCCTGAGGAATGTAGAATATTCAGAGAACAAATGCAAAGACTTAATGTACTCATCGGAAATAAAGACACTTCAACGACCAACACCACAGAAACAACTACAGAAAATCAATCCCCTCCAACATCATCAGAAAAACCCATAGAACAAACAGAAAAACAAGTTGATTTACCTTCAGAACTGCAAGAATATTTCTCTCCAACAAAAAGACAACAAGACATTAAAAATCTATGAGAAACTGAAGGTACAGATAACGGATTATACATCTTCTTAAAACAATTTACCAGTAATTTAGATAAAAACGCTCCTACTGCTTACAATGAACATCAACGTATCAATCTGGACGCTATGAAAACAAAAATAAAAACTATGGAACAAGAACAAACAAATAAACAACTTTTTGCCCAATATAATGAGATAACAAATCAAGAACATAATAATGCAGATGAAATTTTAAAGAAACGACCTACATAATAAACCTTTACCTCTTACTCCCTCTCCCCTATGAAACAAATCTTTAGTGCAAAAATCACAACCTTTGACATCCACAATGGCGGTGGACTTATCGTCATCCTCAACGCTGAACAAGCCGCCAAATACGGCATTCGCGAAGGTGACAAAGTCTCCCTCATCCGTAAAGGCGAAGAATACGTCGTAGACGTCGCTCTTTCGTCCGATTATGTCCACGCAAACCAAATCGGTGTGACTCACGACTTTTTCAAAAGCTATCCTATGCAAGAAGGCGACAACGTGCTCGTAAGCTTCACTCAGCATAATCCCCTTTCGATGCAAGCCATCAGAAAAAAAATGCTCTGAGAAAAAATTACGGACGAAGAAATTGATGCTATCGTTGATGATATTCAGAATAATAAACTTTCTGACCTCGTCCTCGCTTACTATACCGCCACCAGCTTTTTTTACAAAACCGACGCTCACGAACTCGCCTACACCACCAAAGCCACCGCATATACCGGTGATATGTACCGTTTCCCGTGAGTTGTAGCAGGGAAATATAGTATCGGTGGCGTACCGGGAAATGAAACCACAATGATTATCATTCCAATTTTGGCTTCTTTAGGAATTACTGCCCCAAAAACCTTTTCCAAAGCCATTACTTCACCAGCCGCCACCGGTGAATGCGTAAATGTGCTCATGGATATCAGTTTCAAAAAATCTGAAATCATCAGAATGACCGATAAAAACGGAGCTTGCCTTGTCCGAAACGAAGGGCTCAATCTCGCACCCGCCAACGACAGAATTATCAAAGTTTCTTCCCCACTCGGAATGGAACCCTATGCCAGAATGATTTCCTCCATTATGGCAAAAAATTACGCAATGGGTATCAATCACTGCCTTATCGACATCCCAATGGGACCCACTGCCAAAGTTGCCAGCCTAGACGACGCAGAAAGAGTTGCCAAACATTTTGAAACCATTGGAGCATACTTAGGAATTAAAATGGACGTCCAAATTACTCAAGCTAATCAACCGATTGGAAGAGGTATCGGTGCCACGTTGCAAACCAGAGAAGCATTGAGAATTCTCCAAAACCACCCCGACCAATCTCCCGACCTTGCAGAAAAAGCCATTTTTCTAGCAGCCAGACTTGTTTTACTCTGTGGAGTAGCCAAAACAATGCTTGGTGCAGAAAGAATGGTAAAACAGCAATTAAAAAGCTGAAAAGCACGAGAAAAAATGTCACAAATCATCGTTGCCCAAAGAGGAACCAATCCCAACATCAAAGCTGATGAAATCCAACTGGGGAAATATATCTTCAATGTAGAAGCTCCAAAAAACGGAGAAATCAGCGGAATAGATATGAAATATCTCAATACCATTGTCAGAACTCTGGGAGCTCCCGCAGAATACAAAGCTGGAGTCTATCTGCATAAAAAACTCGGAGACACCTTCAAAAAAGGAGACCTTCTCTACACCCTCTACAGTGAAAGTGAAACCAAAATGGAAAGAGCAAAAGAAATGCTCATCACGCAGGATTTTTATACAAAAAGATAAAACAAAATTTATTGTAAAATATATTCAGTAGTACAACTGAGATAATTACTAGAATTTCTTTGGCAAACAATTGTTTTATTTTTTCCTACAACTGCAACTAATCAATCTCCACCATATACAATATCTGGATTATCAATATATTGAGTAGTACAATCAGGATAACTAGAATCTCTTTGGCAAACAATTATTTTATCTTTTCCTGCAACTGCAATTAATCAATCTCCACCATATACAATACCTGAATTATCAATATATTTAGTAGTACAACTGGGATAATTACTAGAATTTCTTTGGCAAACAATTGTTTTATTTTTTCCTACAACTGCAACTAATCAATCTCCACCATATATAATATCTGGATTATCAATATATTGAGTAGTACAATCAGGATAACTAGAATCTCTTTGGCAAACAATTGTTTTATCTTTTCCTACAACTGCAAGTATTCAACTATTATTATGAATTCATTGAGTCATTTTAAGTGAACGTAAAGTATTTTGTATCTCTTGTAAAACACTATTATCACCACTTAAAAGATCTATCTTCTCTTCTATTTTTGTGAATTCATTAAATTTTATGTCTATTCCACTCAATTGATTCTTTATCCCAGAAAATTGGAGGTTCAAAACATTTAATTTTGTATCCATTCCACCTAGCAAATTCAATCAACTCATTTTCCCACTCAATCCATCCACTTTACTTTCTACTCTCAAAATGTCCGTATCCAATTTGGATAATCACTCTCCAATAATGAGGTCGTGATTTTTTACGTGGTCAATCAACATATTCCAATTTAATGCAGTCAGCATATTCCCATTTGCTCCTGCTTTCAAATCATCTAAATTGGTCGCTGCGAATATCGCTAATCCTCCTACGATTACTGTAGTAAGAAAAATTCCTGCACTAATCCGGACTTTGTGATAACCAGATTTCTGTACTCCTGTTGTTTTCATTGGCATAAAAAAGAAAAGAATAAAAGCACCCTACGATGTGGGTGCCAATAATCCAAGAAAGTTTTGATATTTCCACAAGATTAAACCACACATAGAGTGCTTATCTTTCTTGTATAAAATATCAAAAACAAAAAAACTTTCTTCTTTTTGAACTATTGGCAATCTCACTGTATACATTTTACCACCAATTGCAAATAAAAAATCAAAAAATCTCTCCCATTTTTTGCAAAATAGAAAATTCTGACTATAATAGATACAGCTATCAATAAGCACCCTTTATTTTTTCTCCAAACATCTATGAACCAAACCACCGCAACGCTTCTGGCCAAACTTCACCTTACCAGCAATAGGAAAAAAAATCAGACTACTAATCTCTTCAAAAGTAGCGATAACTTTCTCACTGCCAAAGCCGTTCTGCTTCCTAGAACCGATGGAAACAGAATGAATGTCGTCCTCAATTACTCTCAAGCTCTCGGATTTGGCATTACCGCGGAAGATAACGTCACCCTCATCAATCACGAAGGTGAAAAAATCGTTGCAAACGTCATCCTTTCTCCCGAGATTAAACCCGGAACTATAGGCATTTATACCGACATTGTCGAAAGATTTCCCGTGCAAGATAACGACCATCTTTCTATCGAAATTGCCCAATCCAGCTCCCTCGCCAACGACGCCATCAGGAAAAAGATGAAAGGAGAAGCGATTACGTACGACGAAATGTTCGCAATTATCAAAGATATCTCTGAAGGCAAGCTGAGCGAAATTATGATGACCTACTATGTAGCATCCAGCTTTTTCTACCCTACTACTGATGAAGAAATGTACCAAACCGCCAAAGCGATGGCAGAAAATGGCATTATGTTTCATTATCCCAAAGGCGAAATCGTCGCAGACAAACACAGTATCGGTGGCGTACCGGGAAATGAAACCACGATGATACTCATTCCTCTTATCGCTTCCCTCGGAATTAAAATCCCCAAAAACTTTTCAAAATCCATCACCTCGCCAGCCGCCACCGGTGAATGTGTGAATGTGTTGATGGACATCAATTTTACCAAAGACGGTATAGCAGAACTGATAAAAAAGCTGAATTGTTGTCTGGTATGGGGAGGAGGATTGGATTTGGCTCCTGCCGACGATAAGATTATCAAAGTACAATATCCCCTCGCAATGCAATCCAGAGCAAAAGTCGTCAGCAGCATTATGGCGAAAAAATACGCAATGGGAATTACGCATTCCTTAATTGATATTCCTGTCTGACCTACTGCTAAAGTTGCCACGATGGAAGAAGCCTTGGATTGGAAAAAGAAATTTGAATATGTAGGAAAAAAACTCTGAATGAAAATGTCGGTACAAATTACCCCAGCAATGGAAGTCATTGGAAACGGAGTTGGAGCCGTGTTGCAAGTAAGAGAAGTCTTGAGAGTCTTGCAACAGCACGAACTTCGCCCTCTGGATTTGGAAAGTAAAGCTCTCCATCTCGCCAGTAAACTTATCGAAAACGTCGGACTCGCCAAAGGGAAAAAAGCCCGTGCACTCGCTGAAAAGCAACTGAAATCTGGAGCTGCTCGAAAGATGATGCAAAAAATTATCACCGCCCAAAATGGAAATCCTGACGTACATTCTGAAGGATTAACCTTGGGAAAATACACTTTTGAAATCGTTGCTGAAACGTCAGGAAAAGTAAAAAGTATCGACCTTCATAATGTGAACCAAATCGCCAGAAGGCTTGGATGTCCTGTGGTGAATGAAGCAGGAATGTATCTCCACAAAAAACTCGGAAACAAGGTAGAAAAAGGCGAAGTATTGTACACAATGTACGCTAACGACAAACCCAAAATCGAACTCGCCAAAGAGCAGGAAAAGCTGAAACCTGCATTTACGATTGGGTAAAAAAAAACAAAATCCCGACTTAAACATCGAGATTTTGAACTAATGAAAGTATTGTCCCCCCTTATCAGAGGGGAACACAACTAATGAGAAAAATTTTCAGTTGCAAATAACTTCAACTTTTTTATACTATTTTTAGTTTTAGTTTTTCCAAATGCTATGAAGAATAGTATCGCCCTTGTCCCCAAAAGCCTTTCCTAAAATTTTTTCTCCACATTCTTTTTCTTTTACTTTTAACCTTATGTACATATGGCGATACTAAAAATGTCCACTTATCCTTTTCAGTCTACGAGACTTACGATGGCTGAAGATGACTTACAGTCTACCAACCTTCTTTTGCAGGCGTGATATATCCGTCAAGAAGTGGCAGGCTCTTACAATTATTTACATTTATGAATTAGAACCTTGGAAAAGGTCAAAGCAATTATCAAAAGCAAATTAGAAGCATTCTGAGCTCACGAAATCCGAATGACATCTATTGGAGCCAGAGAACACCGAGAACAAACCGGAAGAGATAAAACCGTTGATGTATTGTTCAAATTAGAGTTTTCCGATGGAAGGTATCACTTTCTCAATCCTACTCACGAAGAAGTCGTTACTCCAATTATGAAAGAATTTATCAAATCCTACAAAGACTTGCCAACTTCCGTCTTTCAAATTCAGACTAAATTTCGCAATGAAAAAAGAGCAAAAAGCTGAATTCTAAGAGGGAGAGAATTTTTGATGAAAGATATGTATTCGTTTCACGCAACGCTAGCAGATTTGGATAGCTACTATACGCAGGCAATTGAGGTGTATCATCAGATTTTTGGAGCATTGGGAATTGGTGAGGATACGTATTTGACCTATGCTTCAGGAGGGACTTTTTCCAAATATTCTCACGAATTCCAAACCTTAACGCCTTTGGGAGAAGACGTGATTTATGTGGATAAGGAGAAAAAAATTGCTCTCAATAAAGAAATCATTGAAAGTCCAGAAGTGAAAGAGGAATTTAAAGACTATCATTTTGAAGAAGCGAGAGCTAGCGAAGTGGGAAATATTTTTAAACTTGCTACTAAATTTTCTGTCCCTTTCGAGGTGAAATATGCAGACAAAGAAGGAAATTTGCAAGAAGTATATATGGGATGTTATGGCATTGGAGTCAGCAGAACGATGGGAATTATCGCTGAAAAATTGAAAGATGAAAAAGGCTTGGTTCGACCAGAACATATTGCACCGTATGACTATTATATCGTCCCTATTGGTAATGAAACAATGACAGAAAAAGCTGACTATTTGGCTCACGTTTTGGAGAAAAAAGGCTATGCAGTTATGGTGGATGATAGAGCGGTGAGTCCCGGAGTGAAAATGAGAGATAGTGAACTCTTTGGTATCCCGCAGAGGATAGTCATTTCCCAAAAAAGTTTGGAAGCTGGTGGATATGAATATCAAAAGAGAACGTCGGAAGAAAAGAAGATTGTACAAGAAGGAGAACTGTAGTTTTTTCTTCATTTTTCACTGGAATTCTGCTCTTATATTTTTATACTGACAGCGTCGCTCCTGATTGCGTTGTACTGGTTCCAGATTTATTCCTCTGTTGACCTGCTTTATGAAACCGTTCCTCAAAAAAATTCTCTCCTATGATACCTTTTATACTACTATTAAACAGAGTTTTTTTTACCAATCTTACAAAAAATACAGAGCAAAAATCGCAAACTTCCTCTACAATACGCCTTCCAAAGACTTTTTCGTGATTGGGATAACGGGAACTAATGGGAAAACTACCACCGTAAATATTCTTCATAAAATTCTGAATGATAATGTTGCTCCGACACTCGCCATTAGTACCGCCACCATCAAAATTGGCAACGAAGAACTCCAAAATGATAAAAAAATGACCTCATTAGATACGTTTGATTTGCAAGCACTGTTGGCTACTGCGAAGGAAAAAGGATGTAAAATTGCGGTATTGGAGGTGAGTTCTCACGGATTGGAGCAAGCGAGATTTGAAGGGATAACGTTTGATTTTGCGGTACTTACCAATATCACGCGAGACCATTTGGATTATCACGGCACCATGGAAAATTATGCAGACGCCAAAAAAAGGCTCTTTAAATATGTACTCGCCAACGGAAAAGAAAACAAATATGCTGCTCTGTGTGTAGATGATAAATATGGGAAAAAGCGGTTTGAAGAGATGGCGTTTGACAAGAAAGTTTCATTTAGCCTACAGTCTTCATCAGTATTGAAAGCCACGAAAATTGAAGAAGGATTGGAAGGGACGTATTTTGAATTCTCCTATCTGGGGCAGAAATTTACGGGGACCACTCAGCTTATTGGCTCTTATAATGTGAGTAATATCCTTGCAGCTCTAGCGGTAAGTAGCGAAATCTGACTAGAAATCCCGTTAGCTTTGAAATCGGTGGAACAGTTTGCAGGCATTTCGTGAAGAATGGAGCCTGTGTATACTACTGAAGGTGTGAAATATTATGTGGATTTTGCCCATACGCCAGATGGACTGGAAAAAACCCTCACCTTTGCTCAGCAAAATAAAGGGCAAGGAAAGCTGATTGTGGTGTGTGGAGCTCCGGGAAATAGAGACAAAGACAAAAGACCGATGATGGGAGATATTGCTCTCAAATACGCAGATATGGTGCTGATTACGGATGATGACCCTGACACAGAAAATAGACTAAAAATTCTGAATGGAATGACGCAAAACCTCCAACACGTATTTATCCCTGAAGGGAAAGAGGTGTTTATTATTCCAGAAAGATATTATGCTATCAAATTTGCCACGGAAGCAGCTCGTTCCGGAGATGTCGTGGTTTTGGCGGGAAAAGGACACGAACTTGTGCAACTCACCAACTTTTGAAAAAAAACACGAAATGATAAAAACACGTTGATTACGCTACTGGAAGCTCAAGGCAAATCCTTGCTCAATATGCGTATCATCAAACAGCACTATTTGGAAGAGCTCAAAGAAAGCAGAAATCCTCAGCATTTGACCCCTGAAAAATATTTGTCTTCAGAAACTGCTGTTTCTACTGTTTCTCCTGCTGTTTCTTCTCCTGCCGTTGCTTCGACTTCTTCTGTTCCCATTGCTTCGACTGCTCCTTCAGCTCCTTCGGCTTCCTCTTCAACAACTTCTTCAGCTTCGTCGTCGCCTATGTCTTCGCCCAAACCTTCTGGAATGTTTAAGCCTGCGGGCTAGAGGTTCTGCTTTTTCATCTTTTTTTCTTCACAAATGTCTACTCAGTATGTAGTGCTTGATTTGGAAACAACCTGACTTCATCCTTCTCGCCATAGTATTACGGAGATTGCTGCTCTCAAATTTGATGGAAATCGTATTTTGGGAGCATTTCATACGCTGGTCAATCCTGAAAGACATATTTCGTCTGGGATAGAAAGATTAACGGGTATCACTAATGAAATGGTGGCTGATGCACCGCTGATTGGTGAAGTAATGCCGAAATTTTGCACCTTTCTCGGAGGAGATATTATTGTGGGACATAATGTTGCTTTTGATGTCAGGTTTTTGAATTGGTATCATTATCGTTGTTTTGAGCGTTATTTGGTCAATGAGACGATTTGTACGATGAAACTTTCGAGGCAGTATCTGCCGGATTTACCCAATAAAAAACTGGGGACGGTGTGTAATCATTTAGGCATTGTGAATGAACAAGCTCATAGAGCTATGAGTGATACCTTAGCGACGTTAAAGGTGTTTCAAACGTATTTACACTGGGAAGAAAAGTAAGCATTTTCCCTCAGTTTGTCTTCAGATTTTTTTCTTTTTTATGTGGTTATGGTAAATGTTGTGGTCAATGTTGTTACAGCAAAATAGAAATGTCAGTAGTTTTCCAAAAATAGTATTGTCACCATATCTATCTTCTTTACATCCATTCCTTTTCTGATGCTCTTGTATATTGAAACCAAAGCCAAATCCTATCCTCTCACACAAACGTTAATTCAGCAGTTTTCACAACGTGAAGTCATTGAAATTCAGCATTATAAAAATCTGTTTGATAAAACGATAAGTTATCCGACCTTGCCTGCCCTGATGATAGCAAAGCAGGAACCAATAGCGATTTTGCCGACACCTGCTCACTATGGCTATCCCGGGAAATCCTTTTTTTTCAAACCAAGTCTTAATTGTGTTTTTGATTGTAGCTACTGTTATCTGAAAGGGACGTTTAAAAATGCTTTTCCGGTGATTTTTGTGAATGATGAAGACATACAGACTGCTCTGGGGCAACATATTTGCAAGCTGAGGGAGGAAGGCTACACGGGACAAATTACGTTTTATGCGAGTAATTATACTGATGTACTTGCTATTGACCATTGGACGCATTTTTGTGAAAGGTTTTTTCCGTTTTTTGCTCACTATGAGAACGTGCTATTGGAAGTAAGAACCAAATCTGCGAATATTGAAGGATTGAAACAGCTTGCGATGGAGCAAATGAGAAGGGAAGCGGGAAAGGAAGTCGGAAAGCATGTCGAAATCGCTTTTTCTCTCAGTCCGGAGTCGCTCGCACAAGCGTATGAGCCTTTTACTGCTCCTTTGCAAAAGAAACTTGAAGCTATTGAAGAGCTTTTGCAGTTGGGGTATCGTGTAGGATTGAGGTTTCTGCCACTTTTACCGGTTGAACAGTATGAAAAGGTGTATGGTACATTGATTGAACAGGTAAAAAAAGCTGTTACTATTGAGCAGATTGCCTCGATTTTCATTGCTCCGCTGATTTATAATGCAAGAGATTTAGCGGTAATGAAAAAGAAATATGCGGTTGCTGGGAAAGAAGCGTTTCCGTTTTGGGAGGGTTTGCAGGCGGATGAACAAGGGTTGATGAAAATGTCCGCAAGTCATTATGAATGTTTCGCACAGCTTTTTAGAGCTGGTTTTCCGTGAAAGGAGATATGGTGGGATTATCGTTAGATGTGAAGTAGGAATGGTGAGAAGAGGTATTAGTCAATATATCCTTGTTCTTCTAGAGTCATTCAAACGATAGGGTCGTCTTCGGATACTTCTGGTATATTGGAAATGGCTTCTCTATTGATGTATACGAACATTACCATCAGCATTGGAACTCTTCCGATAATTTTGGTGATTTCTTCTCCGAGTACTTCTTTTACGTTTCTCAAATTATCTTTTACTTCCATCCTTTTTTTGAGGTTGGCGTTGTAGGTTGCTCTGGCAAATTCAACAATTTTAGTGTGGACGTTTTTCACTTCTGATGAATAGACAAATCCACGGGATTCGATTTGCAGATTTCCGACGAGTTCGTGAGTTTTGGTATCTACCTTGAAAATCAAGGCAACCACTCCGTCTTCTGCCATAATGCCTCTGGCTTTCATTACATATTCTCCTGAAAGATGCCCTTGTCCTTTTCCATCAATCATTACGGTATCCAGTTTCAGCTTTTTTTCTGATAAAAGAACAACATTATCGTACAATTCTATGAGTTGTCCGTTTTTGGGAAGAAGGATTTTTTCTTCGGGAATTCTCATATCCAGAGCGATTTTTTTGTGGGCTTGTCTCATCACAGATTCTCCGTGAACAGGAGAAAAATATTCGGGCTTGAGCAACGCCATCATTTCTTTCATATCTTCTTGGTAAGCGTGTCCGGAAGTATGTAAATCTAAACTTGGGTCATCAACGAGTTCTACTCCTACATCTACCAGATTATTCATCAAGGTACCTACAGCTTTTTCGTTGCCGGGGATAGTGTGAGAAGAAAGGATAACACAGTCTCCCGGTCTTAGAATGAAATCTTTGAAGGTATTGGTCGCCATTCTCACTAATGCACTAAATTCTTCTCCTTGGGAACCGGTACACAATATCATCACTCTTTCGTCGGGAAGCTGTTCAATGTCAGGAGAAACCAGTCTAATCATCTCTTTGGGAACATTGATATATCCTAATTCTTGACAAAGCTGTACGTTATTGACCATTGAGCGTCCTGCTAAAAAGATTACTTTATTGTGGCGGACAGCATTTTCTATTAGTTGGATAATTCTTCCAATATTGGAAGCGAATGCTGATACAATAATTCTTTGTCTGGCGTGTCTGCTAATGACAGTAGCGATATTTTCTCCGATGATTTTTTCGGAAGGAGTATGTCCTGGGGTTCTGGCATTGGTACTTTCTCCGAGATAGAGTTTTACGCCTTCCTGACCAATTCTAGAAATTTTCCCTAAATCGGCAGGTCTATCAATAGCAGGAATGAAATCAATTTTGAAATCTCCAGAATGGACAATCACTCCTTTGGGAGTATGGATAGCCAATCCCATAGCTTCTGGGATAGAATGGTTTACGCGGAAAAATTCTACAAGAAAGTTTCCTACTTTGACAATATCCACGTCGGGGTCTACTAATTTGTATTTAAAATGTTTTTGGTCGGTATCATTCAGACTTTTTCTGATAAGTCCTAATGAAAGCGGAGTGGTATGTACGATAGGATAATCAAGCTTTCCGATAATATCTTTGATAGCTCAGATATGGTCGAGATGTCCGTGCGTAATAAAAATGCCTCTGATATGCTTTTTTTTGGTGAGCAAGTAAGAAATGTCGGGAATAATGTAATCCACGCCGTGCATATCATAACTGGCAAATTCCAGTCCTGCATCCACAACGATAATATCATTTTGATATTCGACAATGGTCATATTGATACCAATTTCTTCTAGTCCTCATAAGGCAAAAACTCTGACAGGAATTTCATCTTTTTTGACTAATTTTTTGAGGTCTGCTAGGGATTGCGTTTGAGGGATTTCTCTATGTCTGAGAAAGGCTTCAGAAGTCATTCTGGGGGCAGTTCCCCTAGTGGATGAAGTTCTCATTGGAGAAGGCTTGGAGCCATACTTTCTAGAAGAAGCTGTATTGGTGGTTCCTCCTCCATAACGGGAAGAACCATAGGGTTTAGGGGAAGGTCTGGAAGCATTGTTTTTTCTCCCTAAATCAATAGAAATGTTTCACTGCATCGGTGCAGGAATTGGTGCGGTAGTGTTCATTGTGTTTAAAAGTATAAGATTAAAAGGTACAATACGTATGTTTTGAGCGGTCCCATTTGGGAGAGGCGTTTGTGGTACAGAGTGTGTTTTAGTTTTTTTCTCTGAAGAGATGAGCAGTTTTTTAGAGCGTTTGAGAAGGTCGTGTGAAGCGAGGCATATTCCTCTGATTTCTGAGGAAACCCAATTATTTTTGCAACAGCTTTTAGTGGTTAAGCAGCCGAAGGAGGTGTTGGAAATCGGGACTGCTGTAGGCTATAGTAGCATTGTTATTGCGAATACGCTAGAAGCTTGGGGGGGGAAGATTGTTAGCTTTGAAATTGGCTATCCTGCTTACCTAGAAGCACTGAAAAATATCAAAGAAGCCAAGGTGAGAAACATACTCCTTTATCCTTTTGATATTACTGCTCTTTATCTGGAAAAGTTCTTTGCAGAGAAATTTGATTTTGTATTTATTGATGCTCAGAAGAGCCAATATGGAGACTATATGCAGAAAATACAACCTTACCTCTGTCCAGAAACTACCATTTTACTTGATGATGTCATCAAATATCAAAACAAACTTGATTGATTATATTCATTTTTGGAAAAAAATCAAATCAATTATGAGATTTTTTCTACTGAGCCGTGAGATGGGGTTATGCTCATTGAATAATTGAATAAGAAAAAGCTGATATTTTGAAGTCATTCCAGAACGACAGTATCCATAAAGTCATTCTGAGGAGCGAATGTAGTGAGCGACGAATAATCTCGTTAGGTTTTTTTATTGATTTTGTGTGATGGTAGTTGGGGTGATAGTTGACTGGGATTGTAGATTTTATAAATTGAATAAGAGAAGTATTTATAACTGGATTTCTTCTACTAATGTGTTGATAGCTTGTTGTATATATTTTTTTTGTATGGTATCAATAGTATCTAATTCACTATGATAGAAACTTATATCATTCTCTGACACATTTCATAACCTTTTTATCTTATGCTGTAATTCTTTAAGTTGGTTAATCCAGAAAACAGATGTCAATTCTTGTGAAGTGACCCACTGAGCTAATCCTTTGCCTATTCCGTCTATTACAATAATTTTTTTTGCTCTTACCAAAAGATGAAGATATTTCTTTTCAAACATTCTTGCTCCTTTACATCGATATGCTGGACGGCGGTCATAAGAAATTTCTTCATTAGCCCAAAATACGAACAATGTTTCTTTTAGGAGATTTGGATTAGAAAAAATAGTTCCCATAAGTGTTGCTACTCCTCCACCATTATCCCAAGCTCAATAATACCAACTATCATAATGAGCAAAACAAATATTTTTAGGATTTTTTGTATTCCCTACTAAAATATTTCTGGCGGTATACGTTGTAGGTTCTATTACTACTTTTCCTTCAATACGTTTTGCAACAAGCACCTTATTTACATCTCTGTACTTAATTGCTATTGCAGGTGCATTGAGAAAAAAAATCTGACGAGAGATTTGTTCACAATAGGGATTAAAAACGATAATAGGACTTTGTATTTTATCAAAATTTGGAATTTCACTTAAAGATGAACAAATCGTTACTTTACTTGTGATATTTCCACTATGAAAGCACACACTTTTACAGGGAATATTTTTTCCATCAGCTTTTAGAATTGCTTTTTTTTCTAAAGGTATGGTGGTTTTAAATTTTTGCACTTCATAAGTATATTGATGTTTGGTAAGAAAAGCTTCTAAAAAATCCGCTGCCTTTATCTCTCCTTGATATTGCCTTTCTCAGAAACTTGTAAGTGTAGCAAGAAATGTTAAAGCATCAAAAGATTTGTTTATTGTTTTCATAGGTAAGTAATATGTAAATAAATATTTTTAGATAAAAATAGCTATTATTTTAAATAGAGGTCAGCTGCGTATTTTAAGATATCTTCGTGCATTCCTTTGTAAAATTTCATTGCTGCTGCATCAGAACAGTGTTGGGCAGGATATTCTTTGGTAGCAGTACCGGAACCGATAAATGCTGCTACTTTTTGGCAGAATTGGAGTCCCTCATCCAATGAGGTAAGGAAATATTCTGGAGAATATGAAGTTGTGGTGAAAATATCCTTTCACGAAAGCGTTGCTCCACTCGTTAACCCTAGGGAGAATTGTTTGGTCTCTACCAGTGAGGTAGGTACATCGAAAAAGAAATATAAATCTGCATTTTTATCTGTTATTTCTCTAATTCTCAATCCTTCACTTTTCCAAGTTAGGTCATTAAGGGTATTTTCTCCTCCGTAAAAGTAATGAGGAAAATAGGTTTGAGTACCGGAAGTAATATTGATTTCTTGGTACAGCATTCCTGTTTGAGGAAAAGTTCGTTGGAATTCTAGGAAGCTATCATATTGAGGGAAAGAATAATATGCTTCATTTCATCGTGAGATATTGAGCCACGGGAGAGCTGCTTGTTTTTTGAAGGTGTAGGAAACGCCACTTGCATTCGTAATGGTTTTACCACTGCCCGCTTTGATGTCGTAGAGATGGTTGGTGAGCGGGTACATTTCATTTCGTTGATTGAGTGTGGTTTGTGTAGCAGTGAGATTGTTTTGTGCTAACGCGGCCGCAAGGTCAGATTTTTGTTGCTCGTGGATAGTTTTCATCGCAGTGATAAGTGTATCAACAGAAGTACCTTTTGCGATAGCTTGGTCGGCGTACTGTATGAGCGTATCAGAAACGGTTTGCGTTTTTATATCCACTGCAAAGGTACTCATCCCTATAAGGAAGGGAAATGCGAGGAGGCAAAGGAGTTTTTTCATAGTTTAAGAGAGAAAAGAATAAAAAAGCTGTACTTGACTAGAGGTGAGTGTAGGGGTTTGGGGGCGAATTGCAAGCAGAATTTGTTCGCGGTCGTGCATGGTGAGAGAAAGTATTAGGGTTAAAAGCAGAAACATCAAGTATTCCTAGCTTTAGTGACATAGCATCATTAAGGAGTACAGATTTGTATGATGCAGTGATTAAGGTGACACAA
>JAISMG010000008.1 GCA_031276875.1 Candidatus Peribacteria bacterium
AAACTTTCCAGAAAGAATCAAAAAGACGAACCTTTTTTCATCTGATAGATATGTGATTTGATGGCTGAAATAACTTACAATATATTATTCCTCCTATTCCCAGATGAGGATGTATTAAAGCTCCAGAAAGAATAAGAAGAAAACAAGAAAATATATTGTTTAGAGAAATTGGTTTGTTTGGTTATAGACAAATGGTTGAAACAGTATATTCGGTTATCAAAAGAACATTTACTTCATATATCAGAGAACAACATTTAAATGCTCAAAACTCTACTCTTGCCTTTTTTACTTTAGCTTATAATCTTCATGTTATTTAACTATTCTTATTTGCAACAGAGTAAAAAAAAATCAAAACTCACGGGAATCTTTAACCACAAGATTTTCTTATATTTCAGATTGAAATTCTTCACATAAAAGATATACGTAAAGAGTAATCAACTTTTTATTCTTTTTTCTCTCACAATGACAAATTCTACCACAAAAAAAATCCTTATTCGAATTATTGTTGCACTGTTTCTTCTCATTTCAGGATTAGCATTTGTACCGTATTTGATAACTCCTAGTACCACTCCAACCGTACCAGAAGATGTTCCTACTGATTTAAAAGAATATGAAACAGAAAATATTGACGTAGTCGTTCCTTCCAATGAACCTATCAATGTCAATGCTCCTGAAGAAAATAATCTTCAAGTGATTGTAACTGAAAAAGACAATCAAAATGAAATGGACCAAACCGTCGAAATTCCTTTGGAAAACGGAGAAATAGATACACCAACCTTAGGAGATTTCTCCGATAGTCTTCAGCTTTCTGCATAATACATTTCATCTTTACCTTTTGACTTCCCCAATAATGCAACTTACCGTAAATCCTGCTCAAAGGTACGCTAAAATGAGAGCTCATACAGCAACTCACTTGCTTCACGCTCAGCTTACGAAATATTTTCCCAATACAAAACAAGCCGGTTCACTCGTTGATAGTGATATGTTAAGGTTTGATTTTTACGCTGATACGTTGCTCACGCCTACCCAGCTTCACGAAATAGAAATACAGATTAACCAGCAGATTTATGAAGCTTTACCGGTGACATTGATAGAAACTTCATTGGAAGAAGCAACTACACTAGGAGCAAAAGCTTTTTTTGAAGAAAAATATGGAGAAACTGTCAGAGTAATCCGTGTACTAAAAGGGGATGATGTCATTTCCGCAGAACTCTGCGGAGGAACCCACGTCAACAACACGAAAGAAATTGGAGCATTTAGCATTCTCAGTCAAGAAGCAGTAGCATCAGGAATTAAAAGGCTGACTGCCTATACAGGACCTCGCGTCATTGAAAAAATGTTTACCTTGGAAACCATTCTCGACCAACAGGTAGAACAATTTGCCATCAAATCCTATACACAAATCAATGAAAAAACAGCAAAATTCCTCAAAGAATACCACGAAATGAAAACAAAACTTGAACGTCTGGAAAGCCAACTTATCATCCAAACCTTACAATCTCTTTCCAAAAAAACTAATGCTGATTTTGAACTGATTTTGGAAGTACCAAATACCATAAATTTCAAATCTCTCGCCACACTTGCCAAAACCACCTTTCCAACCTATGCAACACTCCTCCTTTACACTAATGAGGGAAATTATCTTATTCTCACTTCTGGACAAGTATCGGCAAAATCATTAGCCCAAAAATATGGACGAAAAGGAGGAGGAAATGAAGTGGTAGCTCAAGGGAAAGATGAAAAGGTAATTAGTGTTTTTTTGTAGTAGGTGCATACCGCACAATATCATCCAAAATCAATTGCGATTGCGTTCAACGGATATTCCAAACCAAAATTTCATCAAAATGTACTTTCTGAGCATAGCACATCATCAAAAAATTGTAGCCACCAATCACGATTTTTTTCTGCTTTTTATTTGCCTTATAAATATTTTTTCCTGCTCCTCCCGTAATATTCTCTGCCAAAAATTCATACCCCGCAAGAAAACGCATTTTCTGCAACGCTTCAAAAATCTGTCTACTCTCGTCTTTCACCGTCGAAATGATGAAAATAGAACTGCCTGTTTCAGTCCTTTCAGGAACTGCAATACTAGACTTCAATTTCTCTTCCAATGCTCCCAACGTGGAAAAATGAGCTAATTTGCGAGAAGGGGTAGTCGGAAGAGCAATCAGCTTTTGATACGCTTTTTCGTGATGAGAAAAAAAGACAATAGGATTATGTTGAAACTGTTCCTTGAATTCATCTCGATTGGTAAATTTGGCTTCTTCAGAAAAAAGAAAATAAAAATCTGACCCATTTTGCCCATACATCTTCCTGTCCACCTTGGCAATCGTCTCACAGATAGCGAGAAAATGCTCAATCTGTTTCCACAGCGTATGGAAATCTTGCTCAGAAAGTGACGACTGCAACGGTTCTTTGAACGCTTCTAGTTTGGGCAACAACAGATTGGTTTGATAAAAATCCAGATTATTGACCAAAGGATTGATTTGCAAACTTTCCTCTGCACGTCCAATAAACAGTTTTTTGGTTTCTGTCCATAAAATACCGAGAAACATCGTGAAAAATGTATCAAATGCTTGTAAGGTCTGATGTTCTTTTTCTTCAAAAGACGTATATTTATATACCAAAATATCAATAAAATTCTGAATATAATACAGGTCGCACGTACGAGAAAGATACGCATTATAATTTTTGTATCGCCATTCCACATCGAAAAATGCAATAGAAAAATCAGCATACAACGTAGCATCTTTTTCGAGTAAGGAATACAATCCGTGATGAGTAGTCAAAACTATCGGATATTTTACCACCTGTCTTTCATCTTTGAGTGCATTATATACCATATAATCCCCTTTACTATTGAGGTCTAGCACTCCATATCCCCAAAACAGATGAACACAATATTTCAAAATAAAGTACAATTCAAACTGATTAAAGGAGTCTTTATTGAGAAATTTGGTAAACTGTTCTGATGAAATCGTTTGTTCTTCTCTTGCAAATCCAATATTTTTTATCCCCGTTTCAAAAAGAATAGTTTTGGCAATATCGAGTTTAGCTTTAGTTGAAAACACGAGAATAATTTTTTTTTTCACCAAAAGAGAAAGCAGAAAGTCTTTGAAATTGGTATTGCCAATATAATATCTTTCTCCGTTTTTGAGTTGCGTCAAATCCAGAGCATAGGGAAAACTCGTCAAAGAAGTGGCACTAGGAGCGATTTTCTTGAGAGGAGGAAGAGTCAAAGGTGCAGTAGTCATACGAAAAGGAAAGTTGCGTAAAAGTCTGAGGGTTATTTGGCTGGTTATTCTTGGTTGGTGCTTGCGGTAATATCTACGTTTTCACTCTCTAAATCGCTTGCTTCTGGCGCGGGAGAACTTTCTTCGCTTTCTGTATTAGCAGTCAGATTTTCTATCTCTTTTTCTGTATTTTCTGTTTCAGCTTCCTGAATGTCATTGTTGGTAGCTGCTACAGCTCCAACGTTGGTTGTTGTTAAAACATTGTCTTCTAGTGGTGTGGTGGATTGTGGGTTAGTAGGCATTATTTATGGTACTTCAAAGTAAAATATCGTTAGGAATGTCGGTTTCATTTATCTTTATCATTGCAAAATAACAGGCAAGAATAAAGAAATACAGACAAATTCCTCGAACACTAATCTTAAAAAGTTTAGCTTTTTTGTTGATGGTTTTGAGATTTTCTTGGTAAGAGATTTTTAGCGTTGCAAGGGTATCCTTACGGACTTCTTCAATGTTTCCACTAGGTCGGAATTCATCCGTTTGAGCTTCAATATTTGGTCCGTTATAAAACGGTCTGCTTTGTAAAATATTGACATACAAAACAATAATTACCGCTCCAATCAAGAGAGCAAATAGCATCAAAAGTCAGCTTTTATCTGTACTATCAAATTTCCAATTGAGAAAGAAATTGATAATAAAGTATCCTTCAATTGCTCCAATTAAGGTGAGAAATCGTTGAGTTTTTTGGTCAATCCAGTTGTAATGAGAGTAATGCAAATGGAGAATTTTTCGAGCACTCTCAATGAGATGTTCTTCTACTGCTTGGTCGCATTCGTTCTCTGGAGTTGGAATTTTTGAAGGGGTGAAGTCTGGAGGATTTTGCATTAGTAGGGATAAACAAGGTAAAACATTCTGCTATCATTTATTTACCACCAATAGAGTGTCCCAATGACGTATCCTCCTAATCCTAGCATTAGCAGTCCTACGATGAGATGAATGAGTTTGGTGTTTTTGTTTTTGAGGGTTCAGATTTTTTCTGCTGTGCTGTATCCCAGCCCAATCAATAATGCAATTGCTACCATCGGCAAAACAAAGATAAGATTATAGATGGTCAAATACAGATATCCTCGACTATTGAGCGTTTGGCTTTCTGCACTTAAATATCCCAGAATGGTTAAATACGGTCCCGAAGAACAAGGGAGTAAAAAAAGGCTGATGAGCACTCCAATGACAAATACTCCAAGCGGAGATACTACTTTTTTGATAATTTTTTGCATTAACGGTCTCCACGACATTGGGACTTCCATTACAAATCCTTTTCCATATCGGAAATAATCTTTGAGGTTTGCCAGTCAGACGAGAATTCCTACAATTCCTACAATTCGTTTGAGTCGAAAGAGGCTCGTCATAGTTCCTAGGAGTTGCAACACTCCCATTCCAATAAGAAAATAGGTAATAAACACTGCTAAAGAAAACAACAATCCTGCTATGAGAGCTTTTCTTTTATTTTGAGTTTTGGTGAGAATGCTGGTTAATAACAGGAGCATTACGGCGAAAGCACACGGATTGATACTATCAGCGAGAGCTGCGACTACTAAGGTGGGAAGAAAGCTGAGATTTCCAGTAGTTGTTTTTTCTTCTTCAGTGGTCGTTGCTGTAGTTTCAGTGGCTGTTTCTATTATTTCTCCAGTGGTTGTTTCTGTGGTTTCAGTGATTGTTTCTGTGGTTTCAGGAGTTTCTTTTGGAGCAACATTGTTTTTATTGAGAGAAGCAATTTCTGTTTCCAAAGTTTTAAAATGGTCAATCACTTCAACTTCACCAGCAAGTGCTGATTTTTTCCCGTCAGGAGTGAGTACTACAATAAAAGGAGTTCCTACTTGGCTTAGTGGTACGCCGAGTTCTTCTGCTACAGCGAGAAATTCGTCTCTATTTGCTTGATTGACTTGGAGACTTACTTCTTTTGGGATAATGGTTATTCGTTGGTCAACTCAGCTTTTTTTGAGGTAATCTTCTACTTTTTTACAATGTCCACAGGTTTGCCCATAATAATAGATGTAGGTGTTGTCGTTAATTTTATGAGAAAATTGCTGTTCAGTGGTGGTGGAACTAGGAGTTTCAGGGGTAATGAGTGCATTTTGTGCAACCGTATACGAAAAGGAAAGAGCTCCAAAAATGCTGAGGAAACAGAGGCGTGGAAGTGTTTTCATTAACTTACGTATAAAAAGAATAAAATAGATGACCTAGGGGATAGGTGAAAAATAATGATTGAAAGATAAAATACAAGTCTTATTAAAGAATATTGTGTTAGCAGTGTATGTATTTAAAAAAATTTTGCAAGAGAGAATGTTGTCTAAAAACATACACTAATAAAATAGCCCTATAAGTGTAGGGCTAATAGTAAACAATGATTACTAGAAGTTATCCTTACCTTATTTGTATTATCTCTTTGATGCATTTTGCTTGAAAATTAACCTTGATTTTTTTTGCTCTTGTAAATGAACTGTTTTTTTGTATACTACCACTGTCTGATAGACATAGTAATCTACATTTTATATAACAATAGTGTTTTATTTTTTAAATTTATTTTGATGATTGAAATACCATCTACCTTAGAGGATGAAAAAAAGAAAAAAGCAGCAAAAATTGATTTAGAAACGTATGAGAAACATAAAAGTATTGATACAATGAAACTTGAACTTCAAGCACTCAAACAACTTGTTCATGATGGTATGATAGACCAACAAATGTTTGAAAGCATAATAGAAGATAAAAAAGTTACTACTGAGGAGTATCAAAGAGTTTTAAATACTCTAGATATTCAGAAACTTTTTGAGAAATTGGAAGAAATAGAAAAGTTTTATGATGAGGAACAGATTATTTCTAAAGCATATCAAGTAAATAAACAAGAATATCTTCAAGCTTTCTACGATACTCAAAAGAGAGAAGAAGTATTACAAAAATTTGATGCAAGTTTATCTGTTATTTATAATCAAGTAACAGGCGGAAAGAGCTTCCATTGAAATATGTTTTGAATGTATATTTATCTTTTAAGTCAAAAACTTATTCCTCTCCAAGAATCTCTTATTGATTTAAAATCTTTTTTATCTACTTCTACATAAAAGATGTTTCGAGCGATTCTCAATAATCTGCTTTCAAGTATTGGAAAAATATGTTATACCAAAGCAGTAAAATTAGCAAACCTTCCGAGTATTCTTTTTGACTTTTTGGGGGAATTACGATGATTACCTATTTCCTTTATTTTGATTTATTTTACTGAATTTCGTTTTAGTTCGATTACTCGAATTGTTATTATTGGAGTTTTTATTTCTATAGGAATTTGTACCTTAATAAACTTTCGAAAACAAAAAATTTACACCAAAGAGAAACTTTCAAATATTCTTCCTTATTCCAATCTTCAAGCAGTATTTTCGATTATTGCAGGATTTTTACTTTTTAGAGATGCGTCAGTATTTTCATTTAGTATAGCTATTATTACTTTTCTAGTAATTTTAGCATTTTCTATAGATTTTAAAAAATTAACGTTTCCTAAGACTATAGGTTTAATTTTATTAATTCAGCTTTTGTGAGCAATTGATACTTTAATTACAGGACGATTTCTCAAGTCTCTTTCAGATGCAGAGTTTTATGTTGCATATGAGCTTCTTGTTCTTATTATTTTATTTTTTCCGATTATAAAAAATAGATTTTACAAAAAACTGAAAGGAATAGAGCCAGTATTTTATGGATACCGTTTTTGAGGAACATTGATGAGTCATATTGGACGAATTTTATATCTTTTCACTGTAGGGAATCTCTGAATAGTAATGTCAGTTTTGCTTTCCTTTCTCTGAACAGGAATTACGATGCTTTTCGGATGGCTTTTTTTGAAAGAAATACCGACAAAAAAGAATATATATATGTGTTTAATTGTGGCTGCATTGGTTACGTTATGATTTCTAGTAGGATAAGTTTTTGGAAATTTATAGTTACATTTTTCTCCCTCATTTTTTGCATTTTTTGGAAATCTGCGTATACTTATACTAGAGCTTTTTGCTCATTACTCATACTACCTTTACTTCTTATGAACGAGAAAATGCAATTCATCAGTTCTTACAAGCCAATGCCTTTGCAATTTTCTCCATCGAAACTTTTTTTCGATAAACAAACTGCTCTCTTGCAGAAACTCTGATTTCTTTCTCCGTTGAGTATTGATATCTATATAAAATATTCTTTTCAACTGGTGGAAGAGCGTTATTTTATTCAAGGAGCGGAAATGGAAGGATTTAATACTGACCATGAAACGAGTGAACAGGGCATTCTTTATAAAATTGGCTTCATCACTCCTCTATATGGTGATGTGAAATCTTTGTTTATCAATTTGGAAGAAATGAAAACGCATATTCAGCATACAATTTGGAGTAGTGTCAAAGGATTTCCACTGTTGCAATGGCTACTTTTTCTGTTTTTGATTTTGCTGTTGCCGTGAACGGTGGGTTCATTCCTAATGAAAATCAATATTATAGGCATTATTTTGCTGTTTGGATATTCTCTTTTTAAAACTATCAAATATTTTTCTGCCACACTAACCAAAAACAATGCTTCCTATCAGGGATTAACGGTTAATTATTCTCAGAGTTCTGATACAACCTTTCTCAATGAACAAATGTTAACTCAGCTCCAGGCATTGAAACCTTTAAAAATAACAAAAGTTGCGTATACGGGAAATTGTTTGTATCTGTATCAAGCTATCAATGAACAACCTAAAACTGCGTCAGACTTTTTGTCTGCTTTAGTGGTCAAAGAAAAAGCTTTAACAGAAGCAGAAAAAGCTGAACTCACCCAAAAAACGTTGTCCTATTTGCAGCAACCTGCTTTTTTATCTCTTTTAACGGTTAATTATGCCTAAACCTCTTATCCCTTCAACGGTAGAAACTCCCGTGAAATTATCATTTGGTCAAAAAACACTTCAAAAAGCTATGGAAATCTATGCGAAAACTTTGGGGAACAAAAAATTTATTCCTACGCCATTGCAACAGCACGATGACCAAATTGTTCGTATTGTGCAGGAAGTCTATAATCTCCCTGCTAACCGTCAAAAAGTTATAGGAGACCGAAAATTGGATGAAGAATTTAATGAAGTATTTCACGCAGTGTATGTACATTTAGATAGTAAAAAAATTCTGATTTGTTATAGAGGGACGGATTTTAGTGATTTGAAAGATATCTTTAGTGATGTGCAGATTGTACTGGGGATTAATGTGATTGATGTGAGGGTGAGAGAGTCTCGAGATTTTTATGATAACGTGAGTATCAAATATGGAACGTATGAAAAGTGGGTAACGGGACATTCGTTGGGAGGGACCATTTCTTATCTGGTTACCAAACATAGAAATCCTGACCGTTGTATTGTGTTTAATCCCGGAGCCTGACCGACCAAAAGTTTTCTAGCAATGATGCAGGATACCCTGCTAAAAAAGGATTGGACGAAAAAGATTACTACCTACAAAATTTTTGGAGATATGATTTCTACGTTGGGATTTGTGGGAAATGTGAAGACGTTTTTTCTACAAACTTTAGACCCTATGAAATTACATTCTATCAATAGTTTTCCAGCGTTATTTTCTTAGACAATTTCTGGTTTGCTAGTTTTTGAGACAAGATTTAATGTGTTTTTGAGTATTCTTAACAGTAGTTGAATGTTCATCATTTGTCAGATGAATGATTTCTAGTGGAGTATTATTGGTGGCATCAAACGCTGCTCGTTGTTCTGGGGTGTTGTCGTCTTGGAGTTTTTGTATCTGAGATGATAATTGTTTTTTAAGAGTTTCAATATTCATCCCTGCTTTTTCTGCAATATCAAAAATAGTATCTGTTGCTTGAATGTCTGTCGCTGGGAAAGTGAGGATTTGTTTGGAAGTGATATGATGTTTTGTATTCTGATTTTTATAAGTTCCTGTATAAAGAAATACTTTATTATCGTGAGAAAAATCTATAATAATGTTTTTGTCTTGTTGCTTTACGGTGACGAAAAAATGAAAACTTGGACGTCCGTCTGGATAGCTTAAAAATTCTATTCCTAATGTAATGTCTTCAGGATTGATATATATATTCTTTTGAGCTTTGAGTTTGTGGATAGTCAAAAGAGACTGAGCAACGCAGGGGTTCATATAGCAGATTTCTTTTTTCTGCTGAATATCTTCAGCAGAAATATTCCAAATATGCTTCAGTTCTTTATTATCTACAGGTATTTTTTTAAGGTTTCCTACTTCGTAAACGATATTTTCTATTTGCTGGATAGTTATTTTTTCTGCCGTGTCAGGCACAGAAGTAAGGGGTAAAACAATTGCTTTCATCGTAATAAGTAAGAATAAAAACATTTTTTTTATTGCTGTTCTCGTGTTTCCCGATGAATTTTTTCTGGTTTGATACACGATTTTTCTCGTAATGGTACTGTAGTATCAGGATATCACAAGGCAATAATATTGAAAATATCGATATGGTCAGGGAGTTGAAGATAAGTATTGAGAAAGTGTCCAGGGTTATTGAGGGGATACACTCCTATTCGCACTGCACCTACCCCTTTTTCGTGAGCTGCAAGCAGGATATTTTGGGTACAAGCAGACATATCTTGCTGAATAAACGCAGGGTCAGTAATGATAGTTTTGTTGAAGCATGTAATAATAGCCGCGTTTGCTTGAGCAAGCATTTTCCCAAATTTAAGATGTTGACTCAGTCGGAGCAGATGGTCTTTATTTTGGATGACCAAAAATTCTCGTGGCTGTTGGTTGTGGGCAGAAGGTGCATACATTCAGCATTCTAAGAGTTCTTGAATAAAAAATGGTGCTAGTGGTTGTTCACTAAAGTTTCTGATACTTCTACGTGAGCGTATTCCTTCGATGAGTTTCATTGTTTAAGATAGTTTAGATTGTTAAATGGAAGATAAGTTTAGTTTACAGTTGTGGTTGTTTCTAAGGTATTCATTTCTGTTTGGAGTGCTTCGATTTGTGCTTGGAGTTCAGCTTTTTTTTGGGCAATTTCATCTGGTACTGGCTGTACAGCGGGTATTCACTGACAGAGTGCCGTTGCGTTTTGAAACTGTTGAGTAATGAGTGCAGAAATCTGAGCAAATTGTTCATTCATCTGTTGACTCAGGGTTGCTTGTCCCATTAGGAGGTCTGTTAGATGAGAAACAGGTGTTTCTTCTGGTTCTGAAGGAAGGACTTCTTCTGGAAGAAGCGTTGTCTCCAGATTGGCTTGTTCTTGTTCGTCAGGTTGTTCTTGTAGCAATTGTTGCTCTTGGATTGCTTTTTCTCGTCCTTGTTGTTCGATTTGTTCTATTACAGGATTTGGAAGCCATTGCACGAGGTACGACTGGTCAAAAAACGGTCAGAATTTTCGTTCTTTGTAGCCAAATCCAGAAACCACTAAAAACGCGATACCAGCTACCAGCCAAAAAAGTGTCGTTCGGAAGAAAGTTTTCATACGTTTAAGATTAGCAATTAAAAGAAATATATTCACTCACTAAAGACGATAACGAAACCCTAAGAAATTGCAAGAGAAAATGCGTTTTGAAACATAATAATGTAAAAACGCACCAAAATATATTGTGAAGACGTGATTATTGCATTATGTGAGGTCTAGTATTTTTCGTATTTTGCCATTACTAATTCGGTGTCTACTTTATTGAGCAAATCTTGTACCACTCCTACGATGATGATAATTCCAGAACCAGCTACTACTACTGGCATTCCTCCTAATGTCTGTGCAATATCGGTGATGAAAGGAATTCGATTGAGCAGATAGGAATAAATCGCTACCAATGCCAATCCTAATCCTCCTCGCAAACATAAATGCATCAAAATACTATTGATGTATTGTGCAGTGGCTTTCCCCGGTCTAATCCCTGGAACAAATCCACCTCTTTTCTGGATATTGTCAGAAATTCTATCTGGCGAAAAGGTAATCAAGGTATAGAGAAACGTAAAGGCTACAATAAAGATAATATATAGCAGAATAGCAATTCGTCCCGGACTTTGAGAATAGATATTGAGATTGATTTGTACTCGGTTTGCGATAGCCATCAGCTTTTCATTTGCTGGTTGGAATTGGGTTATCAATTGTGAAATCAAATACGGAAACGAAACAAACGCCATTGCAAAGATAATAGGCACCATTCCTACCGGGTTAAGCGGGATAGGCAAAATGGAAGATTGTTGCACTTTCCCACTGCGGGCATAAATGACGGGAATTTCTTTGGTGGATTTGAGAATAAAAATAGAAAGCAGAATAAGTACCAGCACGATAGCCAGCATAAAGAAAAGCACTGCTAATCGATTATTTCCTGTAGTCAGACTGGTATATGCTTGTTGGACAATTCCTGAAACGATAGATGCAAAAATCAGCATAGAAATTCCATTGGAAATCCCTTTTTCTGTGATGACTTCTCCTAGTCGCATCAAAAGCATTGACCCTACGGATAAGATAAATGCGGTAAGAACTACTATTCCCAAATTTCCCGTATCAATTGCTGCACCTCCTAGCATTGAATTCATAATAAAGACCATTCCAATTCCTTGGACGAATGCCATCGGAAAAGTAAGGTATCTGGTATACTGGTTGATTTTTGCTTGTCCGACTTCTCCTTGTTCAGTGAGCTGTTCCAAATGAGGAATGACAGAACTTAAAAGTTGTAGAATGATAGATGCAGTAATATAAGGAGAAACTCCAATAGCTACCAGTGCAAAGTTGGATAATGCACCTCCCATCAGCATAATAAGATATCCAAATCCTCCAGCAGCTCCTGCTTCTAGGGTTCCGTTCATCAAATTTTGAATGTCTACAAATGGGACAGGGACAAAGACCAATAGTCTGTAAATTGCTAGAATTCCCAATGTCCGATAGAGTTTTTTCATCAGACTTTTATTGTTGAGAATTTCATTGGCTTTTCTTACGAATTTTTTCATTGGAAAGGCATCTAAAAAGAGTAAAAAGGCAGAATGGTTATTTTCATTTGATATGTTACCAACTAGTGCTACAGAGGTTATGAATTTACTTCCTATTTTCAAGAGGAAATCTAGAAATGCTCCTCATTTTTTTTAATTGCAAGCCAAATGCATATATTTTAGTGAAAATATAAGCCTTCAGAAATTCCCGTTGTAATTGGTTGTCAGATTTTTATAGTTTCTGGTGTGAAATCTTTTTTATCCTTTGATGATTTGTTCTATGGTTTCAGATATTGTTTACTACGTGTATATCGGAATTATTCTCCTTATTTCCATCGGATTGCACGAATATGCTCACGCTTATACTTCACATCAGCTCGGCGACCCCACTCCAAAATTGCAAGGAAGACTCACGCCAAATCCCCTAAAACATTTGGATATTGTCTGATTTTTCTTGATTTTTTTGATTGGCTTTGGACGAGGAAAACCCGTACAAATCAATCCTTCCTATTACAAAAAACCACTCAGAGACGAACTCATTACTTCGTTGGCTGGACCAGGAATGAACCTTTTGCTGGCAATTATCGGAATGCTTCTAATGATGAGCTATGCGAGAATTACGGACATTTCTTTGGAAACATTATTACATCAAAGTTTTGACCTCGTCACGTTATTTTGGTTTATGTTTATCACGATAAATCTCTCGTTAGCAGCTTTTAATTTGTTGCCAATTTTCCCATTGGATGGATATAGATTGGTGAAAATTGTTTGGAAAGAAGGAGCTCAACGAATGGAAAGAAATGCAATGATAATTTCGATAGTATTATTGGTGCTTATTCTTTGACCGGGAAGTGGAATAATTGGAAAGTATATTTCTACCGTAAGTGATGTATTGTATAGACGGCTTTTTACGCTATTGAGTCTGATTTTTTATTAGTTCCCTTGAAAAAGAGTCCCCTTTTGTGTATACTTGCCGTATGAAAAAAATGAATGAAAAAGAGATAGTTGTTTTTGATATATTTTAAATGTATTTATTCAACATTCAAAAATGGAAAAAATTACCAATAGTTGCCTTCCGAAAGACACAAATACACGTAACTCTTGAGTTGGTGAAGAGCTATATTTAAACTTAAATAAAATTTGTTCAACAGAAAAAATATTATATGGAAGACTTCCCCATATTTCTATTGATGGAGAACCTAATCACGAAAACGAATTAACTGAAGGAAACATTTTTAATACCTTTCAAGAAGTTGTAAGTCAAGCAATTATAAAGCAATTACCTCATTTAAAAACAAATAATATTTTATGTTTTGCTCAACGAAAAGAATATTTACTCTGAACCAGAGAAAAAATGTATGATAATAATCCTTTCCTTAATGCAAATTTTTGGGAATTAACAATAAACGACTATAGAGTTGCCGTTTTTTTATCAACTAGAAATCCTATGAATTATGCTATGATTGATTTTTGGATTAATATAGAATTAATAGAAAACCTTTGTAAAAAAATCAAAAAAGAAACCCAAAAAGAACAATAGCAAAGAAATAATGATAGTAAATATTGACTTTTACTAATTTTTAATTTCTCTTCATCTCACAATGCTCGACAAACTCCACAAAATCATCACTAAATACGAAGAACTCAGAAATCAAGCACTTCAGCCGGAAGTGTTTCAAAATCCTGACAAAGCAAAACTCGTAAATAAAGAACTTTCCAATTTGGAAGCCACCTATCATATTGCCGTGAACTACAAAAAAGCTCTAGAAGCTCAACAGTCCGCTGAAGAAATGCTAAAAAACGAACAAGACCCCGAATTGCTAGAAATGGCACAAGAAGAATTAGACCAAGCGAAAGCAGCAATAGAAAAAGCTGACCAAGCACTCACGCTTGCCCTTTTACCCAAAGACCCTAACGATGATAAAAATATTTATCTGGAAATCAGACCTGCTGCTGGCGGAGACGAGAGCGGACTTTTTGGAGCGGAATTACTCAGAATGTATCTCGCCTATGCTCAGAAAATGGGCTGGAAACCAGAAATTGTAGAAGAACAGTTAAGCGACATCGGAGGCGTGAAATTTGTGATGGTGAAAATTTCTGGAAAGAATGTCTATTCTCTGATGAAATTTGAAAGTGGTGTACACAGAGTGCAAAGAATTCCCGAAACGGAAAGCCAAGGGAGAGTGCATACCTCGACCGTGACGATTGCGGTAATGCCGGAAGCAGAAGATGTAGATATTCAGATTGACCCCAAAGATATTCAGATGGACACCTACGCAGCTTCGAGTAGTTGAGGACAAAATGCTAATAAAAATCAGACTGGAGTCCGCCTTCACCATTTACCAACAGGAATGATTGTAAATATCGGCGACAGTAAATCCCAAATGCAAAATAAAGAAAAAGCGTTTGCCGTTTTGAAATCCAGACTGTATCAAATCGAACTTGATAAAAAAATGGAAGAAGAAAAAGCTATTAGAGGAAATCAGATTGGAACGGGCGATAGGTCTGAAAAGATTAGAACGTATAATTTCCCGCAGGATAGAATAACTGACCACCGCATTCATCAGTCGTGGTCAAATTTACCCTACATTATGGCAGGAAACATTGAAGACATTATGGATAAACTTGTATTGGAAAATCAGACTAAACTCTTGGAAGCAAGTATGAAAGGAGCATAAGAAATATTATTATATAAAACTCCTATAGTATACCATTCAGATTACATCAGCAACGAGAGTGCTTCATTTTCTGAATGGGAAATAAGTCAATATCTCACTGGTAAATTACCAAAACTAGATTACTTGCATTTTCAATAATAACAATTTTTATGAATGTAAATTTTTGGTGAGATTTTTATATCTATTGTTTGAAAAAATATTTTTTGATACCAAAAAAGGACACCACAAGCAGTGTCCCTACAGATTATTTCGTTGTAAACTGTAAACTATCAGCTTTTTTATCTACGCTTACTTTCACCGTATCACCGCTTCCAATTTTTCCATCAATAATTTCTAATGCCAAGGGGTCAAGAAAGTATCTTTGGATTGCTCTTTTGAGAGGTCTCGCACCAAACACTGGGTCAAGTCCTTTATCAGCAAGGAATTTCTTTGCGTCAGCTCCAAAAGTAAGTTCTATGCCTTTGTCTTTGTTAATCATTGTTTGATATTGTTGGATTTGTAAATCAACAATCTGAAAGAGCATTTGTGTATTGATAGGATTAAACAGAACGATGTCGTCTAATCTGTTGATGAATTCTGGACGGAAATATCTTTGTAAAAGAGGCATAAGGTCTTTGTCTAAATCAACGGCTTCGCCGTTCGGACGAGGCAAGCCATCGTCCCTACATTGTTCGTGCTGTTCACTCATTCTCTCCATAATCAAATCCGAACCAATATTAGAAGTCAGAATTATGATGGTATTTTTAAAATCAACGGTTCTTCCTTTACTATCCGTCAATCTTCCATCATCCAACAGTTGCAATAAGGTATTGAAAACGTCGGGATGGGCTTTTTCCACTTCATCGAAAAGAATGACTACATACGGCTTTTTACGTACTACTTCTGTGAGTTGTCCGCCTTCTTCATATCCTACATATCCCGGAGGCGAACCGATGAGACGAGCCACACTTTGTTTTTCCATATATTCAGACATATCAATTCTGACTAAAGATTTCTGGTCATCAAAGAGGAGCGTTGCGAGTTGTTTTGCCAGTTCGGTTTTTCCTACTCCGGTAGGTCAGAGAAAGAGAAAACTTCCAATGGGTCTATTGGGGTCTTTCAATCCTGCTCTTGACCTGCGGACAGCATTTGCTACGGTTTCGACAGCTTTTTCTTGTCCAATGACTTTACTTCACAAATAGTTTTCCAAATGGGAAAGTTTTTCTGCTTCAGTTTCGACGAGTTTATGGACGGGTATGCCGGTTCGTTTTCCGATGATTACGGCAATGTCTTCGTCCTGGACTTCATCTTTTACGATGATATTTCCTTTTTTCTTTGCGGTTTCGATGTTTGCTTCCAATGTGCTCATTTCTTTTTCTACAGCGGGAATTTCTTCATAGGAGATTTTTCAAGCTCTGTTGTAATCTGCTTGTTTGGTGGCGATTTCCGCTTCGTGTTTTAGGCTACTGAGTTTTTCTTTCGCTTCTTTGAGTTTGTCAAACAGCTTTCTATCCTCTTCTCGGTTCTTTTTCGCGATGGTGTATTGTTCATTCAGGTCAGTGATTTGTTTATCCAATTCTGATAACTTTTCGTTGTTTGGTTGGTTGTTCGAATGGGTTCACGACCCGTCCCTACGAGTATTCTTTATTCACAATGCGTATTTTTCAATTTCCAATTTAGAAATCTGTTTTTGCATTTGGGTAATCTCTTCTGGCATTGAGGTCATTCCCATTTTGACGCTCGCACTCGCTTCATCAATCAAATCAATCGCTTTGTCGGGCAATCTCCTGTCGGGCAAATATTTCGTCGAAAGTTCCACCGCGGTAATGACTGCACTATCGGAGATACTCACTCCGTGATGGGTTTCGTACGTTCCCTTAATCCCTTTCAGAATTGCTATTGCCTCTTCTTTACTGGGTTCATTGACCATAACGGGTTGAAAACGCCTTTCCAATGCGGGGTCCTTTTCGATAATGCGGTACTCATTCAGCGTTGTAGCTCCAATTACTTTGATGCTTCCACGAGCCAATGCGGGTTTCAACATATTTCCCATATCCATTGCACCTTCTGCTTTCCCGGCTCCGACAACGGTATGGAGTTCGTCAATAAAGAGAATAAGCTGACCGTCAGATTTTTCTACGGTAGTTAAAATGGCTTTGAGCCTTTCCTCAAATTCGCCTCTAAATTTGCTTCCTGCCATCAATGCTCCCATATCCAATTCAATGATTTTCCTATTTTTCAAACTGTCTGGAACATCTCCTTTGACGATTTGCTGGGCAAGGAGTTCGATGATGGCGGTTTTTCCTACTCCCGGTTCACCAATCAGAACGGGATTATTTTTTATTCTTCTACTGAGGATTTGGATGGTTCTTCTGGTTTCGTCTTCTCTTCCAATCACGGGGTCAAGTTTTCCTTGCTGTGCGAGATGAGTAATGTCTCTTCCAAATTTTTCTAGCACATCCAAACTGATTTCTGGGTCTTCTGAGGTGATAGGTTCGCCATCTCTGATGGTTTCGACAGCTTTTTCTGCCTGTTGATAATTAATATTTCCGGTGAGGTCTTGGAATTTTTTATTATTTTTTAGTCCCGCGAGAAACAGGTGTTGGGTGCTGAGATAGCTGTCTCCCATTTTCTTCATCAGTTTTTCCGCCTCCAGAAAAAGCGTTTGCAAAGACTGACTGACATTGAGTTGGTAATTCCCTTCAATGTTGGGATAGTCTTTGAGGGTGAGAATGATGTTGTCGTTGAGATCTTGGGGGTTGAGGTTGAGATGTTTGAGGATTTGGGGGATAAAGCCGTCTTTTTGATTGAGCATTGCGAAAAGAAAGTGGACTTCGTCGAGGGTTTGGTGGTGCATATTGAGGGCGAGGTCGTGAGCGGATTGTAAGGCTTCGCTGAGTTTGTGGGTGAAGATATTGTAGTTCATAGGTGTAATAAATAAGGAATAAAAGGCTGAATGGTTCCCAAGTATAGTTATTTTTTTTTCAAATGCAAGCGAAATGTAGCACTTACTTTTGTATGGTGCTATGATATGGTTAAGTATCATTCCAACAGCACCACTAAAATGCAAGATAGTTTAAATAACAATCTATCAGTTTAGTACTATCTTTGGTACGAGAAGATTCCCATTCTTTATCACAGATTTTTCTCATATAGTGCATATCTATTTTTTCCACAAAATCTCCACATTGCTTTTGTACAAATAACATATCTTCAATTTCAGGAGAAAGTATTGCCTTTTCTTCACAGTCAGTAGCAGTTGATTGTTTACAGAGTTCGTACGTTTTTAGTGATGAAAGCATTTCTAAAAATGCTGATGAACATTCTGGATACGCTTCTTTTATCTGTTGAATGTCTGAGGAAGAAGGATGTCCACACGCGGTTAATAAGAAAGTTGCACATCAGAGCAGTAGGAAGTACGCTTTTTGCATTTTTTATAAGTTAAATTAGAAATAAAATTTAGTCATTTTGAAAATTAAAACTGATTTCATAATCAAAAATGGCATAGGACGATGTAGCTCTAATGAAAAGGTGTTGCACTTCATCTTCGGAAGGACTACTACTAAAATAATCAATGAGCTTTATTTGCTTTTTTTCTCCTGCTGATACAGAAATATAATCACTATGGGGAGGATTATTTAAATCTGTACTCCAAATCCTTACTTCTACCTCTCCAGAAGCAACAGAAATATCTAGAATTGCTGCATTTTTTTCTTGTTGAGTAAACCCAAAAATATAGGCATTGGTTTCTTTGGTATATCCTACCACATCATCTGGTAAGGCAAATAACACAGCATTTTGTTTTTTACTACTATAGGTTTGTGTAATTTCATAGTCTGCTAATTCTGGTGGAATGTCTTTGGGAATGAAAATATTGAGGTCGGTTCTCTCTCCATTGAGGATATGCCATTGTTGAGCAATACTATTTCAAGCAGTTGCATTTTGTTCTCCTGTACTACTTTCTCCAGTCATTTGAGGCAAAGGAGCTTGGGGAGTACAACCCGCAACAACGACTCCTATACTGAGTAGCAGCACATATGAAAGAAATTTAGGCATCAGTAGCATAACTATAAAAATAAAACTCTACAAGAATAGTAAGTATCCTTTTTATGCTAAAAATCAAGAGAAATAAAAAAATAGGGAGGGGATTACTAATATAAATATTACAACTTAAAATGGGATTACTAACTAAAGATATCAATAAGAACATCAACATACATTAAGAGAAGAATTGAGTAATACAATATATATATCTTTGCAATCATCTCACAAATTATGCCTTGCCTTGTGAAAAGCTTTTCATCAATATTTTTTACATTCCATCTTTTATGGATGGAGAAATAAACACTTATTTCTATACATTTTATCATAATTTTAAGTTGTAATATCTATATTAGCAATCCCAAACTATTAAGTAAAAATATTCATGTGTTATATATCTTTCCTCGAGAAATCAGGAAATCGACGACGAACTTTGAACGTTTTCTTTGGAGAGAGTTTTTTCAGTTGTGCTTGCATCTGCTCTTCTAACTTTTTTTCTAGTAGCTTTTTACTCTTTTCTCTACGAAATATCCCAAAAAATAGTGCGTCATACCGACGTTTTCCTTTTCCTGTAAGTCGATACGTTAATCATAACAGTAGCACTCCTACAGGATAGGAGAGAACAACTATCCAAAAGATTATTCCCATAGGTATCAACCATAACAACCTAAAAAAGTTTTACCATCTTTTCCAGCTTGGGCAAGTTTGTTGGACATTGATATGAGCAAAGCCGGGAAATTGGAGAGCTTCTTTGATGGTCTCCTTCAGCGTTTGCATTTCTTTGTCTTTTACCATTCTGACGAAACTTCCTCCTGCACTTTCTACTAGATGAACAGGATGAAAAGGCGGAATAGTATTTCCCTGAGGAGTAGATTTGGTGATGGCTGCTTGAGGGGTCGTTGCTGAAGCTTGCCCTGTTGTTAATGCATAATTTTCATTATCACAAGTAATATGCAAAATAGGAACATTTCTTCTCGCTGCGTGCAAGAGATGTCCTAGCCCAATGCCATAACTTCCTCCGTCTCCTTCCATACTAATGACGGTTAATTCTGGACGAGCTAATTTTACGCCCGTAGCAAACGGAATAGGTCTTCCGTGCAAGGTTTCCGCTCCATAGCATTCAGTATATTGGCTCATTTTGGCATTACATCCGATACCGGTAATAAATACGGTCATATGTTTGGGAATATGCAATTCCTCCAAAGCCTGTTTGAGGGCAAGGTGAATAAGGAAGTTTCCACATCACGGACATCGTTGAAATTTGTTTAATTGAGTTCTCATAATAGATATGCAGTATAACTAAAAGATAATCTTAATAAGCTAGTTTATCAATCCTTCCAATTCCTCCATAAAAATGGGATATAACGTCCATTTTCTGAAATGGGAAATCTTCTGGTTCCATTCGGGAGTCAAAAGTCCACATGCATTACGAACAATTTTTTCCATCTGTCCTTCATAATTCATTTCCACAAAAATAAGCTTTTGAATTTGATGTTCGTGGGCTTGAAAAAATTGCATTAAATGAGCACTAAAGGGATGAAAAATCTTCATCACTATCAATCACCAGTCTGACTGATTTTTTATCAAGGCTTCCAGATTATAACGGTTAATCCCCCACGTAATGAAAAAGTTTTCTGCTTGAGGATTGATGACTTCATATGCTACGAAATCTTTTTCAAATTCTTTGGTGGAAAAAGTCAGATGTTTTCTAAATCTTTTTTGCATTTGTTGGTCTTTTATCATAGGATGTTCATTTGTTGCACCAGCTTCATCGTGCTCGTAAGAAGTCGCTATAAATAGGGTATTTTCATCACCGGGAACAGCATACGGAGAAATCCCATTGTCGGTTAATTGATAACGGAGATAGGTATCTCACTGCTGGGTGGCAACAGCTTTTTCTCCTCTATTGATAGGATGCGTGAATAAGTCTTTGGAAGCAAGAGATTTATAGCCTTCTGCTAACTGTTTGTCAATGAGCACTATCACGGGATGTTGGTATATATCAGCCCAATTAAAAGCCTGAGAAATCATCGTATAAGCTTCTTCGAACGTGGACGGTGCCAAAACGATAGGAGTAGTTTCCCCAAAACTTGCATTCATCGCAAACGCTAAATCTCCCTGTGAAGTAAAAGTTGGGCTTCCTGTAGAAGGTCCATCTCTCATTCCCAAAATATATACACCACCAATCTCTGCCTGATGAGCAAACGCAATACTTTCGGTCATCAATGCAAATCCTCCACCAGACGTTCCACACATTGCCCTTTTCCCAGCAAATTTGGCTCCGAGCATTGCCATTGCTACGGCGATTTCATCTTCCCCCTGAAAGAATACGATTTCAGGATGTTCTACGATAGTATCAATGAGGGAAGTAATCGGCGTCATCGGATAAGCAGCATAAAATTCCAATCCAGCTTTGATGGCTCCTTCTCCTATCAGTTGATTGCCCATCATCAATGTTTTGTCTTCTCCGATTTTCTCGGATAAATTGATAGTTTCGCACAGATAGGCGTAATTTTGTTTGGCGTAACTATAGCCTGCTTGTAAATCCACTAGATTTTCCTCATATTGAGCGGGTTTGATGTATTTTCTCATCATAGCTTCTCCTTCAGAAAGAGGAATATTGACGATATTGAGACACGCCCCAAACGCAAACATATTACGATGAGTAGCGGATGGAGTTTTGACGTCAATAATATTTTCCAGCTGATAGAGGTCTTGATTTTTGGTAATAGCAACATCATCAAACGCAAAAAATAGGTCAATCTTTTTGGAAAGCTTCATTTCATTTTCACTAGAAACAGAGAGAAAAAAGCAGTTGTTATCCCCCTTAATGATAGAAGCATATTCTTTGTCTGCCCAAAGGGTATAGCCTTTTGCAGCCAATATCTCACCTAAAAACAGTCCAGCAGTATTTACCCCTGTACCTGCTGCACCAGAAAACCCAATTGAAATATACATACTTATGAAAAAAGAACAAATAAAATACGGATACAGTGTATAGGATTGATACTAAAAAGCAAGGAATTTTGTAAAATTAAAAATTACAATGCAAAATGCACCATCCATTGCCTGCTTTTTATTTTATTTGATTACTTTTTTGATATATGTTGCTTGAACATTGACCAGGATTACGAAATGCGATAAAAGATAAACAGTAAGAAAAAGCTGATTATTCATATGTTTCTTTTCATATTGCATATGCAAGTTGAATGATTATGAGTTTGTTGCTCATAGAATAATGTTAGGTTGTAAACTAACTAAATTATTTTGTAATTTTTTTCAAGTGTTTTTTTATTTGCAACAGAGCAATTTCTTACTAATAATTTTGAGATAAATCCTAAACTTATAGCAATTCTTTACGAAAAAAGATGGCAAATTGAAATATTTTTTAAATTTATAAAACAAACTCTCAACATAAAAAATTTTTGTGAACCTCTAAAAACGCAGTAAAAAACCAGTTATGGGTAGGGAGGTAAGATTATTGATCTTTTGGGACTAACGCCCCAAAATATATAGAAAATTACACAATATGCTAGATGATGACCTATTATTCAACTTTTCTTATTCTAATATTTTATTTGGACAGCAATATATTGAAAGCAGATTTTTTGACTTTTTTGTGATTTTGAATATAATAGAGTATACAGTTGTACTTTTTACTCTATGTATGAAAGAAATGGATACATTTAATGCCTGCTATGGAAATGAAGATACATATAGAGAATGGAAGTTTTCTGAATGGGAAAAAAATGATTTTAAAAATTTTATGAAAAGATATTTGAATAATGCCATAACATATTCCCTTGAACATCCATCTAAAGAAAACACAACTATTATCCTTCTTTTAAAGAATATAGTGCTTCGAATAAAAGATGTCGATATATCTTTGAATTCAGATTTTATTTCTTTTTGTGAAGAGATACTTTCAAATACTACTCGTATTTCTGTTCTTTTTTACCGTATAATGCAATATTTAGATGGGAAAAACTTAGACGGGAAGAAATATTTAGAAAACAATAAACATAGACTTTCTGAGATTAAACCTCAACGTTATCTCCAAGAAAAATTTGTTGAAGATACTTCTTCTCCACTGTACCTTCCGCAATATTCCCTAGACCGACAAAATAATGGGTATAGACTGTTAATTTATACATTTTTGAGATATTTAAGTAAAAATGTTACCATGTACCACACTATGAAAGAAACGTACGATTATAACTTACAATTATCACAAAATATAAGATATATATATGAAGAATTAGACCAAATACAACAACAAACAGAAAAAGAACTCCTACGAGATTTTATAGAGAATCAGCCTTATAGAGTAGTTGCTTGAGAAGTAGTAGTTCCTCCAGATGACCCCAATTATCAAGATATAAGTTTAGATGGAGCACGAACATAAGCATATCGCCCAAAAAAGAACTCAGAGGAAATATCCTAGAAATGCTGATGAAAGTGGCAAACTTGTCCTACTAGCTTTTGGAAAAACGTATCACTTTATCTACAAATAATATCCCATTCAAATGGTCAATTTCGTGTTGAACAATAACTGCATTAAATCCCGTCAGCTTTTTGGTGATTATTTTTCCTTTACTATCTTGATATTTTACTTTTATTCGTTGGTATCTTTTCACATCTCCAAAAACTTTTGGGACGGATAAACAGGCTTCTTCAGTAATTTGTGTTGTCGTGGAATATTCCAAAATTTCCGGGTTAATCATAATACGCTCTCCAACCAATTTTTTATGTGATGCTTGTTTCCCTTTTCTGGGAGTTGTTTTTTTTTCCTCCCACTCTGTCACTGCAATCATACGAATATTTTTTCCTAGTTGGGGAGCCGCCAATCCTACACCATCGTATTCATACATTAGCGTCAATAACACATCACCAAAATCCTTTACGTCACTATCAATGACATCAATAGGTTGAGAAATCTGTCTCAAAACGGGGTTGTCCACCCCTACACTGAGGGGATAAAAAATAGCAAGTTGACTCATAATAAACACTATAGTATTTATCCCTTGAAAATCAACAGCAAAAACATATGCTACACACTATGTATCATTTTATAAATGATATGGAGGGATGGTAGAGCGGTTGAATGCGACAGTCTTGAAAACTGTTGACCGATTACTCGGTCCGTGGGTTCGAATCCCACTCCCTCCGCCAGAAGTATAATACTCTTGCAATCCTTTTCTGTTTTATTATACTCCCTACTATGAAATTATAGATACCTTAAACTTAAACCTCTGTTATCTCTAATTTCTGTCGGATACACAACCTAGGTAACCCCAAAAACGTGCATTACTGTTTACCTAACGTTCCGTCCTTTATATTACTCAACTTCTATGACTAGAAACCAGAAGGTAAGTAAAGTGAAAATTGTTTCTACTATTATGGCACTTATTGTCTTAGTAGTCCTTATAGCCAATGCTGATAAGCTCAGCTCTTCTTCAGATGTCGTAGGATACATCAATCCTGCATTCATAGGCGATAGTGGCAAAGATGTCACCATCAATATGAATAATCTTAGTATTGCTGTAGATGAAAAAGATGATACTGCAGTAGTCCAATATATTGTTCAAGAAGGAGATACCCTTGAAAGCATTGCTACAGAATTTGGAACCACAGTTTCTACATTGAAAAAAATTAATTCAATCAGTGCCATCAAACCCGGACAAAAAATTGTTGTAACAGATGAAGAAGACGGACTGATTTATACCGTGAGAGAAACCCAAAATGTCAAAGTCTTTGCCAATAAATATGGACTAAATCTTTCAGAGTTGATGACGCTAAACTATATTACTGATGATACTGAAATGCTCCAAAAAGGGCAAGAAATTTTTATCAATCTTACTGAAGAAAAAGCTAACGCTATTCCGTGATTTATTGACAAAGGACAGCCAGATTTATCTCCTCAGATTGTCAAACCAAAACCTGTGATAGCCAAATCTTCTACTTCCAGTAATTCCAAATCTGCTTCATCATCTGCTAGTTCCTCTACATCCTCTGCTTCCTCATCAACAACTCAAACCGTTTCCAAAGTAACGTCCAGATGGACATTTACAGCAAATGTTTCCAATGGGTTTGCTCGTGGATATTGTACGTGGTATGTAGCAACTCAGATGAAAAATATCTTCCCTTATGAAACTGCTACTACCCAAAGTAGACCCTTTGGAGGGAATGCCAATCAATGGTACAAAAATGCTCAAAAAGCTGGACTTAGTGTAGGAAAAACACCAAGAGCAGGTGCGATTATTGTGTATAGTGCGTTGAGAAGTTCGGCAGGACACGTAGGTATCGTGAAAGAATATTATCCAGACAGAGGAGAAATGCTTATTGAAGATATGAATTACGAAGGAAAATTTATCGTAACCAGAAGAATAGAAAAAACTACCAGAAAAGAAATTATTGGATATATTTATGGGTAAACCTAATTTTGTTTGATGTCACGTTTCCGTGACATTTTACAATTTATTCAAGTAGATTGTCTTTACTGTCTTCATTTCCATCTTTCTTGGTTCAGGAGGTTATTTTTGCAAAATCAATGGTGGCATATCAGGTTCTGGGAAATAGCGATAATCTACTACATCTTCTTTGCTCCTCATTGCAAAAGAAGTTCCGTTGTTGTCGTCTCGTCTTCTGGTTTCCTGTGCGATTTGGTTTCAGCTTTCTAAGAGCTCTTTTTGTCTGTGGTATTCTCCTTCAATCGCTCTTTTCATTGCACTGAAGGTGTTGATATTTTTCAATTCTACTCTGGTGCCGAGAGGAGCGTTTTCATCGGTTCTGAGCGAAATATTTACGTCTACTCTCATCTGTCCTTTTTCCATATCAGCATCTCCCAGTCCGTTTCGTTTCGCTATTCTCTGGATTTCTTTGGCATATTCTACTGCTTCTTCAGCACTGGTAAAATCCGGGTCTGTGACAATTTCCAATAGTGGCGTTCCTGCACGGTTAAAATCCAGTAAACTTTTTCCATTTGCGTGAATCATTTTCGCGGTGTCGCTTTCCAAATGGGCTTCGTGGATATGGACAGCTTTTTCTTCCTCATAGTTGTTGGTTCGATAATGCACGGTTCCATTTTTGATGATAGGGTGGTAAAACTGGGTAATTTGAAATCCCATTGGAAGGTCGGGATAAAAAAAATTTTTCCTATCAAAGGTACTAAAAGGCTGAATTTCGGCATTAAGAGCGTGTCCAAAGAGGATAGCCTTTTCTACTACTTCCTGACTGAGTAGAGGTAAAGCTCCGGGTTGTCCTGTACAAACGGGACAAATGTGGGTGTTGGGATTGGTTTCAAAATTCTGCTCATTTTTGCAACGACAAAAGATTTTGGTTTCGCTGTTGAGTTTGAGGTGGATTTCTAATCCGATGGTGGTGAGGTAATGGGGCATTAGCAAATATGTATAAAGTAAATATTGATTAGAATGCTGAAAGTGCTTGATTTTCTCTTTGTTCTCAGACGGAAACTATTTGTGGATTTAGACCAATGGAACATCAGGTATTTGGTTTATTTAAATATAAACGAGTATATGATGCCGTGGTTCCTTCCTCACTAATATTTACATCTACTACTTTTTTTAGATTTGTTATTTTCCGTGTTTTGGTATTGATGAGGACAACATCATAAGGTCAAAAACTATCGCACTTATAGCAATCAACACTATGAGTTAATAAATATTCTCCTTGTATATCATAAATGGAAGAAAGCAGAAGTTCTGTATGGAGTACATCTTCTAATTGATGGGTAGAGATAGTATATTTTTTAATAAGTGAGGAAGTGTCTCAGATGAAAACAAGGTAAAGAATATCTCCATCTTGAACAATATCTACATAGTGTTGTTCCATAAAAGAAAATTCAGTGTTCTTAAGAGCTTGAAAACCTGCTAATCCAGAACCTGCACCAACAATAGTTCGTCAGGGATTTGTTCGTTCTATAAAAGCGTGAGGTCGTTTAGGAAAGTGTTCATCTTTGGTATTTTTTACAATGAAAGTATAATGAGATCAGAATTTTGCTATATAGAGATTGTTTTCTTGTATGTCTTCTGCTAGTATTCTCATTTCTTGTATGGGAGGCAAAGTTTCTTGTGTTGGGGAAGGAGATGTTGATATGGTAAAATATACTACTCCTATAAAGGCAACTATTACGATACCACTAATCAGCATTATTTTTTTCATTGGTGATAGGGAGTGGAATAAAAAAATAAAAAACTGACTGTAGAATAGTTTTTTCATAGAGAAATGCAACGAAAAACACTGACTGCATTATTTTATCACTCAAAATATCAATAAACTGGCACAAATAAGGATACTGATGGTGTTAGCCAGAGCAAGCCACCACAAGTTTTTTTTGAAGGGTAATGCAAATATCCGTTTTAAACTCAGCCCTTCAATCACTACGTTGAGAGTAAGTGCTAGAAGAAAAGCACCAATCCAGTGAGAAATATGAAAGGTCGTTGTTGCACCAAACACTGACAAAAGAATTTCTAGAGCAAAACCAGATACAGGTATTCCCACTCGACCGATAAGCGTTGAAATTGCGTTCATACTTACTGCCATTATGCCGGATTTTATCCGTGATGTTTTGGCAAATATTTTGATAAACAGGAACTCAATAATCAATCACGGAATAATTACCATTCGGCTTAGCATTCCTTGTTCTATATAAATGGATGGTCGAATGATATTTGCACTGGTAGTGAGAGGAAGCAGAAGCAGGCAGAGTATTACAATGCTTTTGCTAAATTTTGTCATATAAGGAGTAGATAAAAGGATAAAAAAACTGTATTATATCTCTATTTCACAGGTTTCCAGAGTAAAGTGTTTGGTAGTTCAATATTCACCACTTTCTATTAGGTCCAGAATTCTTTTAACGATTATCTTTCCATTTTCAATACCAGCAAATTGTCGGTTTTTTTGGGATTGGGGCCCAACTGCATACAGTTTGTCATTGATAACGAAGTAAAGTATATCACCAGTATTATAGTGAACAAGGTTATCACCTCTATCATTTCTGTATCCTGCTACAAAATAATTCGTCCCATCACTTCGTCCAAATCCTCCTGAAGTCATAAATTCGCAATCTTTATCATCAGCATTGCAAATATTGTAAGAATATTCCGTATTTATCTGGTTGAGGAGTCCTTTCCCAATGAGTTTCTGTAGTATTTCTATCATATTTCCGTGAAAATTTTCATTCTTTTTTTGTTCTCGTGTTCGGTGGTTGGGAATTTCCGTCATTTCTGTATAATAACGATTGATGTCTCCTTCAGTATTCCCGTATCGGTCTCCTTTTTTCATACATACCATCGTTTGTCCTGATAATTTTTCTTCTACCTTTTTTGCTCGTAATTCGTGTTGTTGTACTATTTTATCATTGTAAATAAAAATCTGTGGATTAACTCCTCAACCTCCGTCTACTTTTGATGTTTTTTCTTTTTTTGAACAGTTCTGGATGACATCATCTATGTTGATTGCTTTCAGCGATTTTAACTCTGATATGCAACTGCCAAAGTGTTTGGTAATCGTGCCGTTTTCTCCCACTGCTTCATTTGCTAGTTCAGCTTTTTTTTTCTCTTCTGATGCGGGAAGTTCTTTTGTAAAAAGGTTGAAATAAAAAGCTGCTCAAAGAGCGAGAAGTAAGATGACAGAAAGTCCGATGAGAAGAGATTTTTTCATAGAGATACCTTATCAAGGTAAAATTTCTTTAAGTTGATGAGAAGATATGCTTTTTATGGAGAAATACAATAGAAAGATAAAATTTGAAAAAAGCTGAAAAAAAAGCTTGTATTATTATTGCTAATTTATATAATATCAATGTAATAATAAAAATCCATTTATATGAAAAAGTATGAATTAGAAAAACTTGCACAATGTATTAGAAAATATGTTTGTGTAGGGAATGTAGGGGAAATTGTTAACGAATGGAATGAACAAATGAAAATTGTTCAATCTCAAAAAGAAAACATTGTTCCTGAGCAAGTGAGAGAGGTTGATAAAGATACCATTTATGAGGTAGCCTCTAAATTCACACGTTGTGTGGATAAATTAGTTAACTGTGTTCTGAATGACTATGAAAGTCTGTAAATAGAACATCGTATCTGAAAAGAGTCTTTCTTGTTTCTATAGAAATACTCTTTTTACTTTTCCGTTTTTTATCTCTTATAATAATTACACTTTTTATCATAAAAGGTATCTTTTAACCGTAAATCAATGTTTACCTTTGTTCCAAAAAATAACTCCTTTGGCAAATTATCAAGGGGAAAAAATCTGATTTCATCACATTTATTTGGCTCCATAATGGTGATTTCTCCTTCCCAATGCTTTACAATTCCACCAATCTGGAGTTGTCTTCTTTCTCCAATACAATCTCCAAGATTGGCGATATATATATCATTTATATTTACACTAATTCATAATTCTTCTTTACATTCTCTAGCGATACCTTCTTCAAAAGTTTCCTTTTTTTGTAAATGTCCGCCGGGAAGTCCCCGCGTTCCACCGCAGAAAGCATTTTTCCCTCTTTTGGAAAGAAGCAGTTCGTTGTGGTTATTTACGATTAAGGCATTTACTCCAATGGGAAGGTCGGTGTCCACTCTTTGAAATTCAGCTTTCATCGCTTGGATGATGGTATCAATGCTTGCAGGGGCGATATGTTGTTCTTCCATCAGTCTTCTGAGGAGTACGAGTTGATTACTGTAAACGATACTCATTGTAATGTAGTAAGAGTATATAAAAGTTTTTTTAATACTCATTACTGAGCGACTATCCATCTTTCAATATGTCCACTTTGTTTGATCTTCTTTTCCAAAAGAAGAGCTTCAGTTTTATTTGCACATTCAAAGGTTTTTTCTAATGTTCGTGTGCCAATTCTTTTTGTGGTTGCGGTATGTCATCTTTTATGTTCTTCTAATCTTCTCTCAAGACATCAAGTAGCACCAACATAATATCTTTTTCATTTTAAAATATATACGCATCGTTGTTCCATCATATAACCTGATACAACTAAAAAATACTCATTAAAGATATGAAGACTTCATCTGGGGTAGCTGGGAATCGAACCCAGGACCACTAGCTTAAAAGGCTATTGCTCTACCGACTGAGCTACTACCCCTCAGCGAATATCTTTATACTTTTTTTGAGTATTTTTTCAATTCAATATTGGGAATCAAATCCCAGGACCACCCCCGCTTTAGCGGGGTTGCTCTACCGACTGAGCTACTACCCCTCAGCGAATATCTTTATACTTTTTTTGAGTATTTTTTCCCGCATTTACGCGAGGTTGCTGTACTTACTGAATTTTGAAGCGATTTTTTATAAAAACCCTCTGAATTTTTTATACAGTTTGGAATTGATTTTTACTTTCACGCTAGACCCATCTTCAAGTTTTACTCGTTTATTGATGAGGTTAGGTTTAAAGGTTCTTTTGGTAGCTCTCATACTGTGAGACCTATTATTTCCTGATTGGGTTTTCTTTCCTGTGAAATAACACACTCTAGCCATTAGTACATATACATAAGGTAAAAGGGAGAAAAAGCTGGATTATTTGGCTTCTTCTGATTTATTTTCTTCTGGAACTGTAGCAGTATCAGTAGCGGCTTCTGCTGAAGTTTCTTCTACTTCATCAGAAAGTAATGCTATCGTTACTACTGGCAATTCTTCATCATCCAGAATTTCTACTTTGTTGGACACTTTCAAATCTTTGACAAATACTACATCATTGATAGTTGTGAGGAGAGAAGCATCAACCTCGATTTGATGAGGAAGGTCTTGAGGGAAGGCTTCTACTTCCACAGTATCTTTTACCAATTGTACTCTACCTTCATTGAGTTTTTCAAGTGGAGATTCTCCTACAATAACTACGGGAACTGCTGCACTTACCTTTTCCGTCCTACTTACTGCCAAAAAGTCAGCAGTGATAATTTCATCACTTATGGGGTCAAGCTGAAAAGAATTGATAAGTATCAATTGGTTTATCTCTCCTGTTAATTCTACAGGAGTGGTATATCCAGAAGTCTTGTACACTTTAAGAAGGTCATTTTTGACACAACTAATGGTTTGGGGTTCTACGTGTTTACCATAGACTACTGCGGGCACTAGTCATAGTTTTCTCAGACTTTTTACCTTTTTCCCTAATAAATCACGTTTTTTTACAGCAAGTTTCATCTGTTCGTCATAAGACAAATAAAAAGACACCTTATTTTTTTCGTTTAAGCAACATTTTTGGTCAAATCCATTTCTCTTCTTTCTGGAGTGATTTTGCTTTTGAGTCTTGCATCTTTTCCGATTTTGTCTCTCATATAGTAGAGTTTGGATTGTCTGGTTTTGTACTCATCTAGCAAGAGCACTTTTTCAAATTTAGGGAAAGAAAGCGGATAGATTTTTTCTATACTTACTCCAGAAGCTGTTCCTCTGATAGTGAAAGTTCCATCAGGATGGTTGTCTTTTTGGGTTTTGATAACCAGTCCCTTAAATCTTCGGGTTCTTTCGGTGGAACCTTCTCCTACTTTTTCGTGAATTTCTAAATACATTCCTTTTTTCACGGGGAGGAGGGAAGCTCCGTTTTTGTCGTATACTGATTTTAGTCTGGCATAATGCATTTGAAGAGAGATAAGATGATAAATTTTGCATACGTTGTCTGCTGTTTAATACAGTGAATGTATGTATACGAATTCAGAAAGAGAAATCAAGTCAAAATGAAAAAAAACTCGTCTTTTTTACGAGCATTTTTATGTAGGGTAGCACAATATCAAAAAGCGTTAGTATCAACATCAAAAACTACTACTTCATAGCTGCTTTGCTATTTACCACTTTTGCTTTTCGCTTTTTCTGGAGGTCGAGGAGTTTTCTTACGTCCATAATGACGGTTTTTTCTACTCTTACTAATGCTTTATTCAGCTTTCTTTTGGCATTGGTCTTTAATCTCATTATTAAGAAATTTTAGATAATAAATCTGTATGTCCTTTAGCTTCTAGGATTTCTTTCACTTTGGCGTGAGAAATTCCAAATTTTTTGAGTCTGAGTTCTGCTTTTTGTTTGGTTCTAATAACTCGTTTATTTTCAGAGCCAAATTTTACCTCTTTTTGGAGGATGAGGATGTACCAATCAATCGCTTTCTCATATTTGGCAGAGGATTTTTTTCTGTGTCGCGTAATCCTTTTGAGGAGGTGGGCTATTTTTCTTCCGTTAGTATCTCACATTGTATCAAATGTTAAAGTATAAAGAGTTCTTTATTAGTTGACATATTTTGCCATATAAGCAAAGGCTTTGTTGGCTTCAGCCATTTTGTGGGCTTCTTCTTTTTTCTTTACTGCACTTCCTTGGTTTCCATAGGCGGAAACGAGTTCTTCAGCCAGCTTTTTGTACATTGGTTTACCAGTTTTTCCTCTAGCGGCATCCAAAAGCCATTTTGTAGCAAAGAAAAATCTTTTTGCGGGTTTCACCTCAACAGGCACTTGGTAGACTGCACCTCCAATTCTTTTGGATTTTATCATCACATTTGGAGAAGCATTTTCGATAGCGGTTTGCACTACAACGGCAGGGTTCATATGTCCGCTTTTTTTGATTTCTTTGAGAGCATTCTCATAGATTTTTTTTGCAACACTTTTTTTCCCATTTTTCATCAAGTGGTTGATGAGTTTTTCTTCATTGGAGTGTTGGATACCAGCATTTGTGGGTTTACTCATAGTTCAGCAAGTTCAAAAGATTAAAAGTCAGCATTATTTAGCTTTTGCTTTTTTGGCTCCATATAGAGAGCGAGATTTTTTTCTATTTGCTACGGGGTTTGCGTCGTATTTTCCACGTATAATATGATATTTTACTCCCGGTAGGTCTTTTACTCTCCCTCCACGAACCAATACGACACTGTGTTCTTGTAAAGAATGGGATTCTCCGGGGATATACGCAAGCACTTCAGAAGCATTGGAAAGTCTGACTTTTGCAAATTTTCTCTGTGCTGAGTTAGGTTTTTTGGGACCCATCACAGATACTTTGAGGCAGACTCCTCTTTTGAAGGGAGCGGGATTGGCGATTTTTTTATCTCCTTGGAGTTTATTGAGTCCAAACTGGAGAACGGGAGCTTTAGATTTGAATTTTTTCTTTGCTCTTCCTTGTTTAATGAGTTGGTTAATCGTTGGCATTACGCAAATGGTAGACAAATAAGTAAAGAACACCAAATTTTTATTACAGTGCAACTGTGTATATGGAATTGGAGACAAAAATCAAGTCAAAGTTAGTTAAATGTTTTTACCTGTTGTTCCATTTCCAAAAATCTATCGAAATCACTTTGGTAAAGTTTATCTTGTTTCACGCGATATTTCTCAAATTCTGATTCAGCTTTTTCTTTGGCGATTTTGGCAGAAATTTTGCCAGCATTTTTCAAAAGTTCTTGGTCATCGGCTTCTAAAAATCTGTCTAAACGGTTTGCCCAGTCTATCATTGTCATTGGGATGCCTTTTTTCGCCCTATTTTCTGCTAAATCCAAATAAGCATTTACAATCCTTCCGAGGGTTTCTAGTTCGTCTTTGGTGAGGTAATTTTTTGCGATAGCCACATCCGTTTTGATAATTTTTCCCTCTGGTGCATTTTCCCAGTTCATCAATCCCATATGGTCTTTCTCAGCATTTGCTCTCTGATAAATAAGTTCTGAGGCGGTGTGTTGATATACTGCTCGATGAAGCTTATTCATTGCTGTTGCGAAAATTTACCGTTTTCCATTCTTTTTTTATCGAGTACGTAGCCTTTTTTGGCGAAAGCTTTCAAGACATTGGTTGCTCGTCTCCTAAAATGTACTGCTTGCACGGAGTTGACGCGATACCCAATAGAAATAATCATATCAAGATTGTAAAATTCAGTAGTTCTTTTTACTTGTCTCTCTCCTTCATTTTGAACTATTTCCAAAATGGAAACAGTTGCTTCTTTGTCCAATTCTCCTTCTTCAAAGATATTGGTAATATGCTTGGAAATAGCGGGAACTTGTACATCAAAGAGTTTTGCCAGCATTTTTTGACTCGTCCGCAAATCCCCATCCTGAAAAACAATGTCAATCGTTTCTCCTTTGTGTTCACTGACGAATGCAAGGAATTGGATAGTGTTACACTACTGTCCAAACAAAAAATTTTGAAGACAGGAACAATTAAGCTTATATCCTAACTATTCCTCTATTTACGAGGTAAGGGATACTACTACTGTTCATCACGCAGTCATTCTGAACAA
>JAISMG010000011.1 GCA_031276875.1 Candidatus Peribacteria bacterium
TTGTTCAGAATGACTGCGTGATGAACAGTAGTAGTATCCCTTACCTCGTAAATAGAGGAATAGTTAGGATATAAGCTTAATTGTTCCTGTCTTCAAAATTTTTTGTTTGGACAGTAGTGGGAGAAAATGATGATTTATTCCTTGAGTTGTATCATTATTCATTGAATTATCTAGATACACCTCTTGAGTTATGTGGATAACATGTTTACAATCTTTTTGCACGGTCATAATGTAGTTGATTAGCAAATAAATTGTATCTAATTTATAAACGTTTGATTGTGCATTTTGAATTATAATTTTTCTGAAGATAAATAGCCTTGTTATTTGAAAAAATAGTAGTATACTGTATGCACAGTTGTCTCTTATCCTATTAGTATTAAAATGCCAAATACTTCTCCCCTTACCATCCAGAAATTTACTAAACAATATGCAGATGTTGTTATAAAAATGATGGAAAATCTGTCAGACTTTTTTTCTCCTGAAACCATTGATTTTGCGAAAAAAAAACTTCCTAAATTATATGGATTTTTAGCGTTTGAACAAGAGAGAGTATGGGGATTTATTGTGTACGAATGTATTTCTCTTCATCACGCAAAAATCTATCGAATGGGAGTAGAACGTTCTCATCAACATCAAGGTATTGGTTCTCAACTTTTGCAATATACTGAGAATGCCCTCAGGGAACAGCAAATTACTTTATTGGAACTTCTAACACTAGATGAACATCCTGATTATCCGTGATATGTATTTACAAGAAACTTTTATCGTAAGCATCATTTTGATATTGTTGCATCTTTTGAAGATGAAGGAGTAGTAATTTTAAAAATGCAAAAGTCCCTTTTTTAGCTAATTCCCCTTTATTCTCCACAAACTACTATATATTATGCCATCTCTCATCATCTCCCTTATCAATCTATGATGTACCAAAAACCTCGTCGATAGCCAATTTCTCCTTGGTAAACTTCTTTCTTCCCACGCAAATCAGCTCCTCTATTCTACCAATCCTTACGCCCCAGATGTCCAACTCGTCATCCTCAATACCTGCGGTTTCATCTCTTCCGGACGTGAGGAAATGTTTTACACCATCGACAAATTGCTCCATCAGCACAAAAAAGTCTGCCTGATAGGTTGTGCCGTGCAGTATTACAAAAAGCTAGGAGCAACCGACCACAAACGAGAAACCATCACTCACAATCCCAATATTTCCTTTCTTTCCCGAAATGACCTCACCACCATTTCCCTTTCCCAGCTCCTCAATGGCTTTCAATCTCACACCTTTCACGACTTTGAATGGTTGCCACCTCCCAGAGCCTTGACCAATCTCGACCAGAGCTTTGAATACCTCAAAATCGCCGAAGGCTGCAACAATTCTTGCTCTTTTTGCATTATCCCCAATATCAGAGGAAAGCAGATTTCTCTTCCTCTTCCGACCCTGCTCCAAGAGGCACAAAATCTCCTTCATCAAGGAGCCAAAGAACTCATTCTCATTGCCCAAGACTCGACCAGATATGGCATTGACCTCTATGGGAAGCCTCAGCTTTTTGAACTCCTCGAACAGATAGAACATCTTCCGTGAGATTTCCGTTATCGTGTGCTATATCTCTATCCAGATATTCTTACCCTTCACCAGCTTAAAAAGCTGACTTCCTTTCGCAAATTCATTCCATATTTTGATATTCCACTCCAACATATCGCTGCTCCCATTCTCCAAAAAATGGGAAGATTTTACGATGAACCAGCGATTTTCCAGCTTCTTAACTTTATCAAAACCAACTTTCCCATCCATTTTATCCGTACCAATGTTATCATCGGCTTTCCCGGCGAAACTGACGATGATTTCCGCAACCTTTATTCCTTCATTTCGCAGGATTATTTCGACAATATTGCCTTATTTGAATATCACGATGAACCGTTGGCAGCTTCTTTCCAGCTTCCTGACAAAATTCCCGAAAAGCTGATACGTTCCCGCTTTCGTTCGCTCCGCTCGCTCGTCAATCAGCTTCTTCTGGCTCGTGCTCAAGCCAGAACACAGTCCACTTCTCAGCAAACGCAACGAGGATATGTACAAGACATCGGCAAAACTACTCTGACCATCCGTCCACGATTGCATTGTCCCGATATTGACGAAATAGATGAAATTGCATTTGAACAAGTGCTGGCTAGTGATGATGAACCGTTACAAGTGGGAAGTAAGGTAGAGTATCGCCTGTAAATTTGGTTTTTTGCCAACGATTATCATTTTAACTCTGCTGGAACAATTTTTTGCACTTTCGCTTGCAATGTGTATACAAATCTTTATACTTCTTATTAGCTTTGCCTGAGAAAGTAGGTCTCCTCGTTCAAATTAGCCTTTCGCTGATGAACACAGAATAAATCCTACCGAGGTTGTAGAACAGATTTTTATAATCCGATACTATGACCGCATCAAAGCGGCTCTTTTTATTTCACAACTGCACGATATGGCGATAAGTAGAGAAAAGAAAAAGCAGCTCATTGAGCAATACGTTTCTGACCTCTCTTCTGCTCAAAACGTTGTTATCGTTCAGCAATCCGGAATTTCCGTAAATACATCTTCTGATGTGAGAAAAGGAATTCTCGGAGTTGCGGGAACCTTCAATGTCGTGAGAAAAAGGCTCTTTATGAGAGCTTTGGCGGAAGCAGGCTATGAAACCGTTGCCATTGACCAGCTAGAGGGACCTATCGGAGTGCTTTATGCAACTACTGATGAGTATGGACCCCTCAAAGTCGTAAACAAATTCGCGAAAGGATTTGTCCAAGAAAAGTCCAACAGTTCATTCAAGTTTCTCGGAGCTTGGTATGACAAAAAATGGCACGATGGTGCTTATGTGACCGAATTGGCAAATGTTCCTTCCAAAGAAGAACTCTTGTCCAAATTGGCCTACCTCTTCAATTACCCTTTACAATCTTTCGCGTGTGTGGTGAACGAAGTGGCAAAAAAACAAGAGGCATAATGCTGACCTCTTTCAACTTTTATCTTTTATTGTATTGAAACAATGGAACTCACTAAAGAACAACAACAAGTGCTCGACCTCATCGAAAAGATGCCTGCGATTGAGCTTAATGGATTGGTAAAAGCTATCGAAGAAAAATTTGGAGTATCTGCTGCTGCAATGGTGGTAGCAGGAGGAGCTGCTGCTGGTGGAGACGCTGGAGCTGCTGCAAATGCTGATAGCGTAAATGTAGAACTTACTGAAGCAGGAGCTCAGAAAATCGCTGTTATCAAAGTAGTAAAAGAAGTCTTGGGAATAGACTTGAAAGCTGCTAAAGATTTGGTAGAAGCAGCACCAAAAATTGTGAAAGAAAATGTAAAAATGGAAGAAGCTGAAGCTCTCAAAGCTAAATTGACCGAAGCAGGAGCAACGGTGAATTTCAAATAGTACTTTCTTCATACTACCCAAAAAACGTCTAATCAAATCGTTGGACGTTTTTTGTTGATTTCTTAGAGATAGAATTTTATAATATATGATGAAAAAATCTTTGTTAGCTGATAACAAAAATCCTCTCTTTAATACCTATGAGCATAAGTTAACTTATATATTTTATCTCCAATTGAAAATTTACCTTCATCAAATATTTTTTCCCATTCACAACAATACTGAAAAATCTATTGGGAGGGTTTCGGGATGAATGCCTATCGTATGCATTGTTGTGGTAATATGTTCTGTTAGATATTCCCATTTGTTCGCGAAAGGTGGTACAACCTTCTGCTGAGAGGAAAGTAGTTCTTGTGAAGAAGGGAGCGTAAGCGTAATAATCAGTCCACTAATCATCACCACACTTCCAAAAATTACACTACTTATCAACGCTTTGATGACCCATTGCATCAGCGTATCGCTTATTGTCTTCATATTCATCGTTTCGTCAACACTATAAAAGGTAGCTCTTCGTATTCAGATTACTTAATATCTATTGATACCTTACTTATTTTCCTGTGCATTACAACTCAAAACGGTTGTTCAGTCATTCTGAACGGAAGCCAAAGGCTGAAGTGAAAAATCTACTATATTGAAATTCAGCTTCTCATCAGCATTAGCATTACGTATCCTCTGATTTCCTGTGAAAAAGGAGCAGAAATATCTTGCATTATTCAGATTTTTTTGAGCTGTTGGAGATGGCTTTCATAGTAGTTCCCTTGTGTAGTGTCGTAGGTAGCACCTCGTAAAGCTCTAGAAAGCACCGTTCCAAATTCTGCTCTGGTCATCGTGGCATTAGGATTGAATTTGGTGATGCCTACTCCCATCAATTCAAGTTGATAGGCGGTTTGCATTCGGTCGGTCAAATCTCCATATCCGCGAATGTCGGTAAAAGGAGCAATTTTGGTCGTATCAGGCGTTTTTCCCAAAATTTTGATAGCAAATTGTGAAAGCATTTTGGCGGCTTGAGCTCTCGTGAGATTTCCAAACATATCTGCATTCTCAATATCATCTATCGTTGTAATTCCGATAGTATGTGCATACTGATACGCTTGTATCAATTCGTTTCCGTATTTGGCAAGAGTTTCTGGAGGGAAGAGAAGATTTTCGGGTCAGCTATTGTGGGATGTTGTTTCTGGGGATGTTACGATGAGTTTTGGGGTATCAGTTCCTGTAAGTGTAGTTCCCGTCGCCAAAATGGTAGTTCCTGTGGCATTTGTTCCGGTACTGGTTTCTGTAGTGCCTGTGGTTGTGTTGTTAGTAGGAGGAGAGACGCTACTTCCGCCTCATCATCAACCGCCTCAACCGCCACCGCCTCATCAACCTCAACCTCATCAACCACCTCAACCTCATCATCAACCGCCACCACTTGCAGGCTGAGCTTTAGTACTGACAGAAAAAGTAAAAGTCTGAATTCCAAGCGTGAGTGTAGCGGTTTTGGTGGTCGCATACGCAGGAGCAGAAGTAAGTTGCAAAGTAATGCTATCACCATTTTTCACGGTGCCTGTGGTTGCAACGAATGCTCCCGTATTTATTTTATACACTCCCCCGCTACTACTTATCGGCAATTCAACATTGATACCTTGAAGGGTAACGGTATTTGACGTAATAGGCGTATTGAGTTCTGCATTGTTTACTGATGAGAAAGAAGGAGCAGGACTTGGAATTTCAAGCCTCCTAACAATGGAAAGTCAGGTTTCAAAGCTATTTCCTACAATGTCAAAGGCTTGAATGCTGATGTCATTAGTTCCGCCACTTAAATTCAGCGTATGTGTTCGTTGATATCCTGATGAAGTAATTCCCGTAAATGTTCCCGTTTGTCCGTTAATCTGCAACGTTGAGAGATGTTCATCTATGAGAAATCCCGTTAAAGTAAGCGTTGCTCCTGTAGTCGTATCTCAACTGCTATGAGACAGCACACTAATGAGTGGCGGTGTGGTATCTAGGGTAATCGTTGCTGTTCCCGTCAGAGGTTGATATCGTCCAGTATGGATACTTCGTGAAAGCTGTTTTTGTCCATCTCAGCTGGTGAGTATCAGATTAAAAATCTGCGTTCCGCTAATAGTTCCTGTGAAAGGGGTGATGATATCTCCGCTGATTTGATAATATGCTTCACGATTACTGCTGATGGCTACGGGAATAGTTCACGTGTTCGTATATCCAGAAAGGAGGCTTAATGTTCCTGTAAGACAAGTGGGAAGTACAACACCACTAAAAGCAACCAGCGTTATATTTTCTTTATGGTCTCTGATAGCTCAGGTAAAAAGTACATTTCCTGTATACAAGACATTTCCCGTCTGTCGAGTAGCTCCGCCATCGAAACTATATGCTTCATTGTGCAGTTCAATATCGTCGGTTCCTGTGAATAGATAGGTGATGAGCTGAGTTGCACAGTAAGTACCTGTATCAATAACTGGTTCTGAGGCAGTAGGAGGTGTATTGTCCAGCAGTTTCAGGGAGGAGTAGAGGTTCAGCTTTCTATTTCCTTTGATTTCTTGACTGCCACTATTTGGTGCTAAGGTATCTGCTCCATTATACAGAGCATTGATAATCTCGGTACTAGATGCCTGAGGAGCATACGTTCGTAAAAAGCTGACTGCTCCTGCTACGTGAGGTGTTGCCATTGAAGTTCCTGCACTGGAAGCATACAAATTTGTATTATAGGTACTAATAATATCTATTCCAGGAGCAGCAATATTTACCGTGTTAAGCCCATAATTAGAAAAGCTTGTTTCTAGCTGATTGTTTTTATTGCTGGCAGCTACACAAACAACATTAGGATTAGTTTTACTAAAATTACAAGGGAATGTTGTAATGTACTCATCATTATTGCGGTTTTCATTTCCTGCAGCAACTACGAAAACTCCTCCTGTATCAGTAAAATTTTTAATAGCTGTCTCTAAAGTTTGAGGAGCTACTGTGCCTGTTCCTCACCAACTTGCATTGATAATTTTTGCACCATTTTGTGTAGCAAAGTTGATACTTTCGACAAGAGTAGTAACCTTTAAATCTGTTGCTCTAATGACCATTATTTTTGTATAAGGATTTACTCCTATAATTCCTTCTCCATTATTCATTTGTGCAGCAATAGTTCCTGCTACGTGAGTTCCGTGAAAATTGGTTTCGGTATCAGGATAAGGGTCATTATCATTTTGGTAAGCATCATATCCATAGAGACATCCTCCTCGTATACTTCCATCAGGTCTTTTACAATTTACTCCGCTCCATAATTGGTTTCTTAAATCGGGGTGATTGTAATGTATTCCGATATCAATTACTGCCACAATTGTTTCTGGAAGAGTTTTTCCGCTAAGAATTCTCATAGCAGGTAATCGGTCAATATCTGCTGTTGGGGTTGATGGATATTCCAATCCTCGTAATTCTCCCTTACGAGTATCGTTATAAGGTATATCAAATGTAGTATAAATATAGTTTGGTTCTACGTATTCCACGTTAGGGTCTTGGGAAAGTTTTTCGATAAGTTCTGCTGTAGTTTCTCTCTGTTTTCCTTCTACTACTGCAATGGTATCATTAGCTACAGAAAGTGTTTCGGTAATGGTGATAGGCAAACTTTCTTCAACGGGTACTTCTTCCTGTACTAAGGGTTGCCAGTGTTTAGGAGCGAATGGGAAACATTCAGAACCTCCTGATGTTTCGTCTCCTGTTAACAGCCCCCCTGAACCCACAGAAACTATGAGCTCTTCCTCCTTATCAGGGGAGAATATCACTTGTGGTTCTTCTTCAGCTTTCTCTTCTGTTTCTTCCACTTCTTCACACGGTAAAAACTGAGGAGCAAGCATAGGAGTAGGGGTACTAGCTACGAGAGGGGTTATTTTTGATGGTGTGATGAGCTGAATGCCTTGAGTGGTAGTTTGAAAACTAGCATTTTTATATTTTACTAGCACCTCTCCTTCCACATATTCTTGAGCGTGGCTAAATGCAGGTAAACTGAGGGTAAGAATTACAGACCCTATGAGGAGCAATTTTTTCATTGTTGATATATATATGACAATATAAAATATATCTCATTATATTCAGAACAGGCTCTTTTGTCAAATTTCTGAGGAGAAAATTTTTGGTTATTTTGTATGACCTTTATTGCTCTTTTTTATTTTCCTGTGAAACAACGGTCGCTTGCACAATTCTAATATTAAAATGGAACGTTTTCACTTCTTCAAAATGTATTCGTTCTCCAAATTCAGCTTGTAAAATTTCCACTTGTCGCGTCATCATTTCCAGAAAAAGCATAAAAGACTGATGAGAAAGTTTTCCTGTTTCTCGGAGCGGTTTAATCTGTGCAAACATCGTTCTATATAATGCTAATCCGTCATTTCCTCCCACAAACGCCAAACGCGGTTCTCGTTTCTGCATTTGTTCCAATGCATTAGTATCAAAGGTTTCATCAGGGATATAAGGCAGATTTGCTACAAGCACGATGTGTCCGTTGGTTTGGACAGCTTTTTTTCTCTGATGTTCAAATGCTTCTGTACTCATAAATGCAGCAAGGTCGGACTGGAGGAAATGGGTTTCATACTGCTGGGGCTGAGTAATGAGGGTCGCGTAATTTTTCTTTGCCACCTCCAAAGCTGCTGGTGAAATATCGGTCAAATAGACTTCACGAAAGGTGTCAGGATGTTGCAACAAGAGCGAAATCCCCAGCACTCCTGAACCTGTTCCTATATCCAACAGGAGAGAAAAATCAGATTTCTTTTGCTGTTTGAGTCGTTCCCCAACGGCAGTAATCATATATTCCGTTTCCGGTCTGGGAATAATGGTCGCTTCATTCACATAAAAAGGCACTCAAAAGAAGTCCACGTGTCCCAAGAGATATTCCAGAGGTTGTTTGTCTACGGTGTGGGCGTGATAGGCGTTTTGGATGCGTTGAAGGGTGTCGGCAGGCAGTTCATCGTCTAAATGCAATCGCAGTTCTTCTCTCCTGAGATGAAGGAATTCTTGCATCAATTTTTCCAAAATGAATTTTTGGGGGTATGTGGGATGTTGAAGGAGGGTTTGGAGGTTCATATGCTGTAAGCTATAAAGGGAATAAAAAAGCTGATGGGTTCATTGTAGGGTTTTTGAGAGGGATTTTCAAGGGGAAAGTGGATGAATGATTGTGGTGGAGGGATTTTTATTCTAATAATGCTATTGTATCTAACGAAAAATCCAGCAGACCTTCAACTGGATTTTTCATTTGACTATGTAAGTTAAAAATCCCGATTACCGATAAGTTCCTGACAAGCAAGCTTGATGACTTCTCTTTTATTCTTCACTGAGCAAGATGAAATAAGCTCGTGAACAAGCGTTTTCTGCTCTTGCATAGCCGTCAAGTAAATACGTACAATCAGCGGTCTCAAAAGGTTCACTTTTTTCGCTACTTCTGCTTTCAGGTCAGCAGTAGTTCAGCAGGTTTTGTCGTAGTAGGATGATGAGAAGTCGCCATTTGGGCAAGTGTCTTTGGAGAGAGAGCTTCATCCACCACCACCTCATCAGCTGGAAGAAGGAGAAGTTGGTGTGGGTGTAGGAATTGGAGAGTTGATAATTGCTCCAATAAAGGAACTATCTATAGTTGGTGCAAGATACTTTCCTGCGTCTGCTCCACTTATCGTATAAATGACAGTAATTTGTTTATTATTTCCTATATTGGGAGTATCATAATTTGCAGTTGCATTTACATTAACACTATCACCAGCAATAATTCAACTTAACGTTCCTATGGAAATAATAGTTGCTGTAGTTGTTCCATCATAGATTTTTGAATCACTCACCATTGTTCAAGTAATGGTGAGTTGAATTGGCATAGGTGGTGTTTCCATTGTTCTTATCGCTGAAGAAATCGCTTCTGCTCGAAATGCTCCTAATGATTGATACCCTGTTTGATTAGGGTGAACAAAATCATTACTTCCATTTCAGATTTCGCTCTGATGTCCTGAAAAATAATCAAAAGCCAGTGTATCTCCCAGATAAACGGTAGTATTATCAATAAGTTCATCAATCACAGATTGATAAGCAATAAGTAAATCTAATGACTCTTGGTCGCGAATAGTATTATTAGTATGCAATATGACATAAGTTGGATAACTGAGAATAACTTTTGGGATACCAGCTCCCGTTAAGGTTGCGATAATTGCTTCCAAATTTGCTTTATATGTTCACGTAGCATATTTAGCACCAATCTCGGCATCATTTGCTCCCAACATTATATGAACAATTTCTATTCCTGAACTATTAAAAACACTCAAAGCATCCGTCATAATAGGAGTAGTTCCTCAATGATTATGATTTTCTTTTCGGTCTTTTGTATCAGTATTTCCTACTCCTCTATTTACAACATTAGTTTTTAGTATATTTCCTGCCACTTTTACTGCATTGATAGCATTACAATTTGTAGTACCACATACTCATTCTGTAATACTATCTCCAATGAACCCAATTGTGGTAGAATAAGAAGAGGCAAAAATTTGTCCAGTTAAGACTGTTCCATCTGAAAAGTTTGCGATAATAGTTCCTGTTCCTGCCTGAGTGGGAGTATAAGTAAACGTATCTGTTCGTCCATTTCAAGTATTCAATATCACATTTGTTGTACTTAATATTCCTCCTGCATTACTAGAAAGACTAATAGTTTGATTGCCTGAAGAGGTAATATTAAACGTAATAGGAGTTCAGATTTTTATTAACGTTTTTTCAGGAATAAGAGAATTTGCCAATAGTATTGGTTCATCAGTAACCTCCCATAATGTAATACCATTGATTTGAGGTACTCAAAATCCCCAAGTTCCCCATTGTCCAGTAGTTTGTAATGATAGAGTAGTATCAGTTCCACTTACTACGGCAAAAGCAACATTACCACTATTATAAAGTGTCCACGTTAGCTGAGAAGTAGTAGAATTTAAAGATACAATCTCTAATTCAGCAGTAATACTTCCTGCAGGACAAGGTAGCGTATTTACAATAGATGTACCAATTTCTGTCCCACCTCCATTAGGAACAACACCATTAGATATTACCTTTAGTTTACTAGTCAGTAGATTATTTACACAGTAAAAATATCCTATGTAATATGCACTTCTATTAGGCTGTCGTCTTCCTACCGCACTATAAGCAATTTGTATAGATGATAATACCTTTATAGGATTATCCACTATTACACGAATTTTTCCATTTTCCATATTTTCTGAGGTTGGACGAAGAAGTTCATTATTCCATTGTCCACTTGTTCATCATGCAACGACAGCTGTAGTATTTTGAATTGTTCGGCTCGTTCCTTTTGGTTGAACTCGTCCACTTCCAAGGTCAGCATTAGTAGTATCAGCACGTTTAAAATCATCACTAAAGACTTCTGTAAACGTTGCATCCACTTTTCCTCCTCCGAAGAAAAATATTGCTAAAAGTCAGACTACCAAAATACCCATTTTCCATTGATTACGAAAGGGTAATCACCTTTGTGTAAGTTTTTTCATCATAAAGAATTGTAAAATATAAAAAGCACCCTAAACTTGCGGGGTGCACATATAGTCTATAGTATTCAAAAGATTGAATTCTGAACCTATCGAGAATAATCCGCAACCTAGGATGCTTCATTTCTCAATAATTCAGCAGAATTCAATAAAGTACAAAAAAAGTGAATACGAAACTATATGTGCGTATTCACTATAAGTATTTAGATGCTCATTGCAACACCAAATGAAGAAAATAGATTACTTACATCTTCCCCTAAATATCCAAATCCTTTACACTTTTTGCGTGAGCGAGAATGAAATGTTTTCTACTCTGCACATCCTCTCCCATCAAAATTCTAAATAATCTATCCGCTTCTTCAGCATCTTCTACCGTAATTTTTTTCATAAATCTTTTTTCAGGGTTCATCGTCGTTTCTCGAAGCTGTTCCGCATTCATTTCTCCTAGTCCTTTATATCTCTGGATTTCAACGTGTTCATCAGCATTGAACCCGTACATCGTTGGAGTATGTTCTTCATCATACACATAGACTTCTTTGCTTCCTTTGCTAAATTTGTAAATCGGCGGACAAGCAGCAAATACGTGTCCTTCTTCTACCAATCCTCTCATAAATCTGAAGAAAAACGTCAAAAGTAGCGTTCTAATATGAGCACCATCCACATCGGCATCGGTCATAATAATGATTTTCTCATATCTTAAGGTTTCCGAGTCATAATTTTCTTTTATCCCTGTCCCAATAGCAGTAATCAGATTTTTTACCTCTTGATTTGCCATAATCTTTTGGATAGAAGCCTGTTCAGTATTCAAAATTTTTCCTCTCAATGGCAAAATCGCCTGAAATTTACTGTCTCTCCCCTGTTTGGCTGAACCGCCCGCTGAATCCCCTTCGACAATATAGAGTTCTGTCCCTTTATTTCCTCTTTTGCTACAGTCGGCAAGTTTTCACGGCAAGACTCCTCACGAAAGCACATTTTTTCTCAGCACGGTTTCTTTCGCAAATTTTGCTGCCAATCTTGCTCTCGCCGCCAAATCAATTTTCTCAAAGATTTTATCAAATTCTTCTGGATTTTCCTCAAAGGTTTGCTTGAGATAGGCATAGGTAATTTTTTCTACTTCTGTCCTCACGTACGCATTCCCCAGTCTTCCTTTGGTCTGTCCTTCAAATTGAGGTTCAGGAATTTTCACCGTGATAATCCCATAGAGTCCGTCGGTCACATCGCTATATTGGAATTCTCAGATTTTTTTGTCTATTTTTTCTTTCTCTTTTCCTATCTCATTGACAACCGTCAATAAAGCTGATTTGAACCCGAGAATGTGGCTTCCTCCATCACGAGTAGGAATATTATTCACGAACGAAAGCGTATGGTCATTACTAGTCGCTACAAATTGAAACGCAATTTCCGCAAGCGTATCCTTCCCTTCCGCCTTGAAGTAGTGAGGAGAAGAAAGTTTTTGCTGTTCTCCTACAAGATTTTGGAGTCGCGTTTTGATACCTCCTTCATAATAAAACCTTTCTTTCAATCACGTTTTCCTATTTGCAATTGTAAAGGTCACTCCGGGCGTGAGATACGCAGCCTGTTTCATCCTCTGCACTTCGGTACTTTCCACAAATTCCACCGTATCAAAAATGGTCGGGTCCGGCATAAATGTCACGCTCGTCCCGTTTTGTTCTGTTTCTCCGAGGATTTCAATTCATCCTTGCGGGATACCTCTTTCAAATCTCATTCTGTGGATTTTCCCGTCTTTGTAAACGACTACTTCCAGCCATGTAGAAAGAGCATTCACCACACTCGCTCCCACTCCGTGAAGTCCTCCAGACACTTTGTACACGGATTTATCAAATTTTCCTCCCGCGTGAAGCACAGTATATACCGTTTCTAAAGCTGATTTTCCAGTTTTGGAGTGAATATCTACAGGTATTCCCCTTCCATTATCGTGTACCGTCACACTGCCATCTTCATTCATAATGGTAGTAATATGCGTACAGTAGCCAGCCAATGCTTCATCTACTGAATTATCCACGATTTCTTGTATCATATGGTGAAGTCCTTTGATGTCGGTAGTTCCGATATACATTCACGGTCTCTGTCTTACAGGTTCTAGTCCTTCCAAGACTTTGATATGAGACGCGTCATACTCTTTATCATTAGTGATGGTTTCATTGATGTTTACCTCAGTCATTCTGAAAATTGGGAAAGTAAAAAATACAAATTTCTCTTTTAAGAGAGCATAGGAAAATGGAAGGAAAAAACAAGAGAAAAAAAACTATAAACTTTTGCAATCTCTCCAGAAATCCGTATACTCACAGATTGATTTTTATTCAGCATTTTTTTGCTAATGGCTACACCCAAAAAACCTAGAACAAAGCAACCTTTTCTCCCTTCTGAAGATGTCTCTTCTCTGTCTGAACAGATTGTTTTCCAAGGCGTGAAAACCAATAATCTCAAAAATATTGACCTCACCCTCCCAAAAAATGCTATCATCACCATTACCGGCGTGTCTGGAAGCGGAAAATCTTCTCTCGCATTTGATACCATCTACAAAGAAGGACAATTCCGCTATATTGAAAGTCTTTCCAGTTATTTGCGTCAGTTTTTTAATCTGTGAGAAAGACCTGATATCGAATATTGCTCAGGATTGTCGCCTGCCATCGCGATAGAACAAAACAAAAGAGGCGGAAATAGCAGAAGCACCGTGGGAACATTGACAGAACTTGATGATTATATCAGGTTGCTTTTTGCGAAAGTCGGAGATTGTTATTGTTATAACTGCGGAAATCCCATCAAACCCCAAACCGTAGAACAGATTATCACCCAATTACAAGACCAATTTCTCGGAAAAAAAATCTATTTGCTCAAAGAAAGCTGAATATTAAAAGACAAAGCAGATTTGCAAAAATTTGTGAAGCACAACAAGACGAAAATAGAAAAAGGAACAGGATTTACAAGGTATTTATTGGTAAGTAATCAGAAGATTACGGGATTGTCTCCCATAGAATATTTTTATTTGGAAGAACCGAGTATTCCCGAAAAATATTTCCCTCTTAATGTATATGGCATTTACGACCGTATCACGATAGAAGAGGAAAAAATTCCGAGATTGAAAGAAGATATTATCAAAATTCTGGGAGAAAGTAAAAAGTTTGGAGTATGGGTAGCAGAAGAGAATGAAGATAATGGTAGGGATGCTGGTATGGATGCACCGTTAGTGCTTCCGAACGGCGAAGCCGTTAATCAATGAACAGATGTTGCATTAACAGGAACATCAAATATAGCATTTTCACAACAGAAAAAAAAGTCTGCCACCAAAAAACCAGCAACCTCCACTCCCCTTTCTCAAACCGGAGAAATTCATTGGTTTACCGATAAAATGTTTTGTCCTAATTGTAATATCACCTATCCTGAATTTACCACTCAGCATTTTTCCCCTAATAGACAAGAAGGTGCTTGTCCTCATTGCCACGGAATTGGAGAAGTCTTACAGGTGGATTTTGAGAAAATCATTGACCCTCACAGCCCCCTCAAAGACGCCATACTTCCACGAAGAGACAGCAATTTGGGACAAGCAATTTTGAGAAAGCTGAGTGAAAAATATGCAATGAATTTCGAAAAACCCCGAGCAGAACAGCCAGAACGATTTTTACAAATTATTCTCCACGGTGATAATGAATTGCTCCGCGTTCCTGCGGGAGGAAAACGAACGAGTATGTATTATCAAGGAATGGAGGAAATCATCAAAGAACAGTATGCCAAAGGACTCTTGACGGTAGATTTTCAGGCGATGTTGGATATGAAACCCTGCCCAGAATGTTTCGGTTCTAAACTGAAAAAGGAGAGTTTGCACGTGTTTTTGACCTTTCCCAAAGAGGCGAAAAAGCAGATAGAAGCCCTGCCGAGTTTCAAAGATTTTTTCATTATGCAAGCAGACTTGCCCTTTGCTCGTCCCGTGAATGACGGGAAATTTAAGATTAATATTTGGGACTTGCAAAAAATTCAGCTTTCAGAGCTGTGAACTTTGCTCAAACTTTACGTTCAATATACCGACCATCCCCGCTTATTGATTGAAAGGATTACGAAACCGCTTCTCGACAGGATTTCTACGATTGAAGAGCTGGGATTGGCGTATCTGATGACGATTAGACAAATTGATACGTTGTCGGGGGGAGAAATCCAGAGGTTGAGACTAGCCAAACAGCTAGGAAATAAGCTGACTGGAATTGTGTATGTGCTAGATGAACCCACGATTGGACTCGATATTGGCGAAATTGAAAAAGCGATTGCTGCGATTAGAAAGCTGAAAGCGATGGGAAATACTATCGTTGTCGTGGAACATAACGAAGAATTTATTCAGGCTTCTGATTGGGTGGTAGAAATCTGACCCTGAGCAGGAGATTTTGGAGGACAACTAATATTTAATGGCCCCTACTCAGAGTTTCTCAAATCTGACGCACTCACCGCGAAATACCTCCGTGGAGAAGAGAAAATCAAGGTAAATTTTGCCCACACTCCGAGCAAAAAACGAGTAAAAATTTTCAAAGCCTCCAAACACAATTTGCAAGGCATTGATGTTGCTCTGAATTTGGGAAGCTTTACGGTTATCACTGGTGGTTCGTGAGCAGGGAAAACGACCTTGATGTACACAACATTGTACCGTTTTTTGAATGATAAAGAAAAGTTTGTGCAGTCGTACATCAGACTTCAGCTTTTGAAAAAAGGATTATCACGAGAGGAAATTTTGGCTGCTCCGGTGATGAGAGCCGAAGAATATCGCCATTTTGAAAATCTCGCATTGCAGGAATTTTACAAAGATTTGGCAGTAGAAAACATTCAAGGTTATGAGGAAATTCACAATACGATTTACGTAGACCAGACTTCCATAGGAAAAACGCCACGTTCGTGTCCTGCAACCTTTGTCAGTGTATTTGACAAGATTAGAACGCTGTATGCAGGTACGACTGAGGCGAAATATTTGGGATTTAATGCAAGTTATTTCAGCTTTAATTCTGATAAATGAGCTTGTCCTGCTTGTAATGGATACGGGTATAAAAAGATTGAATTGCAATTTTTGCCTGATACGTATGTTCCGTGTGAACTTTGCCACGGAAAAAGATATAAACCGGAAATTCTCGCCATCAAGCGAAGAGGGAAAACGATTGCTGAAGTGTTGGATATGTATATTTCCGATGCGTTAGAGTTTTTTCACGAAATCGACCATATCACGGAGGAATTACAATTGATGTGCGATATTGGACTGGGGTATTTGAAAATGGGACAATCCGCACATACGCTTTCTGGCGGGGAAAGTCAGCGTTTGAAGCTCGTGAAGCATTTATTGAAAGATTATCGTGGACATTCGGTATATTTTTTGGATGAGCCGACGGTAGGATTACATATGCAGGATATTGAAAAGTTATTGCGTGTGTTGAAAGTGTTTTTGGAAAGGGGGGATACGATTTTGATGATTGAGCACGACCAGAGTATTTTGCAGTATGCGGACGAGATTATTAGGCTGGAGAATGGAAAGGTTGTAAGATAAAATTCTTATTCTATTGGAAAAATTTTTAAGAAAAAATGACCTTTTAAATGTGAATAAAAAAACTTACATAAAAATTGTCTCAAATAATAAGACAATTTTTTAACTGTTCTTCTGCCTCCCTAATTCACGGCAAAATAGATGATAAATATCTTTCTTTTTCATGTTTTGCCTCTAAAATAGGATTATCATGACCAAAAGTCTCGTCTCCTTGTTCATTAGCAGTTTTCCCTAATTCTTCAATTTCTTTTCTTAAATCGATAGCTTGATTTACTCTTTTTTTGAGCTCTTCTATCTCAAATGCTAAAACATTAACCATTGTAATAATATATACTTAAAGTAAAAAACTTTCAGAAATATTTAAAATATTTTCTTGAGTATAAGATAATAATGAGTGGATAATAGTATCAACTGTTGAAATAATATTTAATCCACAAGTGGAAATTTTATCAATATCAATCCACTCATATCCAGAATATTCTTCATTAATGTGAATTTCTCCTCATTCAAATATACAAATATGATGAGGTAAAATCATATGATTGCCATCTTTTTTAATATAATAAATAAATCTACAAAAATCTTTATATAATCTAATACGACATTTTTCTCAAAGTTCCTCTTTTTTTTCTCTTTGCATTCCCTTCCAAATATCGCCATCACTACGTTCAATTTTCCCACCAGGGAAACTAAAGGTTTCGTTAAAATCAGCTTCTCCCACTCTTTTACATAAAAGCACTTTTGTAAATGTAGCATCAAATACTACCAATTTTGCACAATACTGAAATAGATTTTGACTCATAACGATATATTGTAAAATATAAAACTATTGTAATGATATTGGTTGTTTATTATAACTACCGTCTTTATAAATAGAAATGCCTTTTAGATATTTATTATTTAATACATATAAAAATAAATTTTGTATTTCTTGTTTTGTTATATTTTTTGGTAAGTTTATTGTTTTAGATACTGCTTCATCAGTAAATTTTTGGAAGGCTTCTAGCATTTTTATATGTGACATAGGAGAGATTTCAGTAGATAATTTATATATTTCTTTTTCAGGGAAAAAATCAAGTTGAATGCTACCATTATTTTGAACTTGTTTTAAGATTTCCTCTTTAAAAAGATTTTCATTTAAATGAGATGAAATATCTTTTCTAATATTTCCATCATAATCTTTTAGATTAAACAACGGTTCTATTTGCGGAGAAACATCAAAAATAATACTACTCCTTCCAGTTGGAGGTAAAGATGTTGTACTAGCATTACGAATTCAATAACAAGAAATTGTTTTATCTATCTCTTCCCATTGTTCTTTAGTAATTCTAGTATCTTTATCATAGTAATTATCTGCATATGAAAATCCATCTTTAAAAGCTGAAAGTTGAACATAGGACAATCCGCACATACGCTTTCTGGCGGGGAAAGTCAGCGTTTGAAGCTCGTGAAGCATTTACTGAAGGATTATCGCGGACATTCGGTGTATTTTTTGGATGAGCCGACGGTAGGATTACATATGCAGGATATTGAGAAATTATTGCGTGTGTTGAAGGTATTTTTGGAGAGAGGAGATACAATTTTGATGATTGAACACGACCAGAGTATTTTGCAGTATGCGGATGAGATTATTAGATTGGAAAATGGAAAGGTGGTGGGAGAGTAAGATAATGATTTTATTAAAGTAGTATTCGCAATTTTTTTTCCTTTATAATTTAGATGTATCTGCTCTGTTGTAGATAAAAACTGGTTAGTTTGAGTATAGAAGAAAAGTTTAAATGGGATATTCGGTAATCAAAAGAAATTTAACTTCAGTTATCAGAAAAAATGTTTCAAGTTGTTCCTGTTCATAAAAAGGCAAGTGAGTACTTATAAATATGAAATAATAGTATTTGCTCATCACTCGGAATTATATTGTACTGCTTCATATCAATTAAGAATTTTTTGTAATTCATCTTTTGATATATTTAATATCTCTTGATTATATTTAATTCATGATAAATATTTTCTAAAAGCTCTTCATGGAGTATCATGTCTTTTTCAAGTTGGAATAATGCCTAATTTATACAGTAATACTGAAGAAATAATTGCATCTTGTAATTTTCTATGATACAGACTTTTCCCTTTTATAAAATTCGAAATAACAGAAGTATCTAAAACATGATCTAACGAATATAAATGTTTCATAATATTTCCTGTTCCATATCAAGATTCAAATCAATATTTTTGCTCATTATCTTCTATAATAATATAATTCCCTATATCATTAAATACTCCCGTATTTTCATCTTTCAATATAAAGTTAAAATTTCTTCATACAATATTTCCTAATCAATATGTATGAATATAATATTTGGGGTCTTTTGTATCAAAATATAAGGGAATAGGATTTCAAACAGCTTTTAGTAACATTTGCATATCATAATCTTGTGAATTAATATTAATTGCTATATTGTCTAATGGAATTTCTAATTGTTCTATAAAGAATTTTATAGTAGTTTCCAACATTTCTTTCCCATCTTTGTATTGGGACATACACGCAATTCATGTAAATATAGAACTTCGATTTATTAAGGACTCATCTTTCAAGTGTTTTGCATTATGAGTTCTGAAAGAAGGTTGTTGCATACAGATACCTTTATCTGGAATAGTTCACTTTAAAAGATATGGCTTTAATACGCTTGTAGGTGCTCATATAAAGTATACACTATTATCTATTCCGGAATTTATTGATACAGGTTGTTCTTCTTTGTATCATTTAGAGACAAAAAATTCACAAAAAGAGTCTGCAATACTATCATGAATATCTTTCTTTTCTTTGGAAGTGATATTTGCAGGATCCATTTTATATCTTCCATATGAATTGGAAGTAAAGCTTTCTACTATATCATCAGTTTTTCTATATCCAGTATAAATTTTTGATCAAGTAAAATTATTCGCCAACAAATCTTGGGTTTCTGTTCATCAAATATTATTATATTTTTTTATCTCCTCTATATCTGACATCTTATTTCCATATTTAATGTTTTAAAATAGATATATTAACTTTATTATCATAAGCTAACACTTTTCCTAATCATCATATTGGAAATGTTGCCATTGGTGTTGTATGTCCAAAATCAATATTAGCTACGATTGGAATATTTTTTAGCTTTTTTTTAGAAGTAATAATAATTTTTAATTGTTCTATAGAAACCGTATTTCTTTTTTGAAATCTTCCAATCATTATTCCTTTAAAATATGAAGAAAAATCCGCTTGTAAAAGCTGTTCTAATCGTCTATCAAATCTTTGTGGAGTTCCCATTTCTGCATCTTGTTCTATAAAAAGTATACAATCTTCATCAATATGTGGAAAATAAGGAGTTCCCATTAAAGCAGAAAGTGTTTCCAAATTACCTCCAATTATTTTTCCTTTACCTATTCATTCTTGCAAAATCACATATCCTTCATTTTGCTCAAAAGTTCTTTTTTCTTGATCTAAATATCGCTCATCATCACTCCATTGATCAGAAGGGATAATATCAAAAGAATCTGACTCTATACAACATTTTCTGAAATATTCCATTGAATAATCAAAACCATATTTCATTCTTCGACTAGAATAATGAGGACCATAATAACAAATCATTCAAGTTTTTGCTAAAATAGCATTATGTAACATTGTAATATCGGAAAATCCACATACAATTTTAGGATTATTTTTAATAAGATTGTAATCTAAATATTCTAATATCTGATTTGTACTATATCCTCCAATAACTGTAAGAATTCCTGAAATGGTTGTATCTGCAAAAGCAGTATGAATATCCTTTATACGAGATTCCACAGAAGAAGTTAAAAATTCATTACATTCTGTAATATGATTACCAAACACAACTTGAAATCATAGCTGTTCCAGTCTTTTTTTAGCTATTTCTTCAACAGATACATCTGAAGATAAAATACTAAAGCTTCTAGAAGGAGCTACTATCATAATTTTGTCTCATAGTTGTAATTTTTTAGGATATATAGTTTGCATCATGTATACTATTTTATTGAATAAAATCTTTATAAGTTTTTGAGGATTGGGGTCATTTACTATGTTGATATTTTCCTTTATATAATTTTATGTCTCACTGGGGAACTCGAAAACTTACTTGTGCAATTTTCATTCAGTTATATAATCTAATAGGCATAGTCGCATAGAGTTGTAGGGTAGAATTTCCTATAGATCCTATATCAATTAAATCAGCTGTAATATGTACAAATAGTCCAAGTCTAGCAATTGATGATTTATTGTGAATTAATGGAACATATTTTGTACTGCCTAATATCTCTTCTGTATGTCAAAGTAAGAATTCTCCTACTTCCATTTTGTATCATTCCTGTGGGATACTAATCAATTCATAAGAGTTATCTACTTTAGGATCTAATATAGTATCTGTATATTTTAATAATGTGTCTCCTAATCTCAAGTCATATGAATTAGTAGTGATATGATTAATATTAAATGGATTTAGTGTAATATTTCCATTTTGATATTGTTTAATAATTTCGTTCCCAGTTAGTATCATAAAATATAAGGTATGATATAAAATATTATAATAAATAAGATTCTTGTGGTCCATTGAATGTTTTATAAATTCAAGTATATTTTTCTATTTTTCATTTATTACTTCGAAATGAAACTTGTCCTATTTTCATTCATGGATATACTATTATATTAATAGTAGGATATATTTCTAAAGTTCGATTATGAAATGTTCCTGTATGTCCTACATTAGCAGATAATTGTAAGAATAATCCTAATCTACCCATAGAACTTCTTCAAATTAAAGATATCATATGTTTTGAACTTCCTATTTTTTCATAAGTATGTCATAAATACATTTTTCCTTTTTCTAACATCATTCATTCTGGGGGAATTTTCTTTTCATTTCGAATGGGTTTTTCATTATTATATTCCATCAAAGTTTTAATATAAGGTCATAATTTATAATTATAACTATTGGGATTTATTTGATCATCATCAAATGGTGTAATCATAATATTTCCCTTTTTGACTTCTTTTAATATTTCACTTCCTGTTAGTATCATATGCAGTATATAATAAAATTAAAAATGGCACCATAGAACGTGGTGCATTAGCTTCAAACTCTGTATTCCGACAAGCGAAGTCACAAATCGAAGACCTCACGACCTATGATGCCGTTTGTTCGATTTAAGACTTTGAAGACTGCCAGAATAGTTCGGAGATCTTTCCGTTCGGAAGAGTAATAAAGCTAATGCAATTTCACTATACATATTTTTATAAGAATTACAAGTATATTTTAAAAAAAGTTGAAAATGAGACAAATACATACGCTTTCGGCGGAGAAAGTCAGCGTTTGAAGCTCGTGAAGCATTTATTGAAGGATTACCGCGGGCATTCGGTGTACTTTTTGGATGAGCCGACGGTAGGATTGCATATGCAGGATATTGAGAAGTTATTGCGTGTTTTGAAGGTGTTTTTGGAAAGGGGGGATACGATTTTGATGATTGAACACGACCAGAGTATTTTGCAGTATGCGGATGAGATTATTAGGCTGGAAAATGGAAAGGTGGTGGGATAAAATTCTTATTCTATAATGTGCCTATTGTAGAGGTCTTTAAATAATATCTCTTGATTAAATGCTAAGGGTAATTCTTGTAATTTTTTATAACTCCATCGTTGAGCTTTTGTTTCAGGCTGTAGGGAGCCTATATAAGTTCAGAAAAAAATATGGCTGATGGTATGCAAATTTTCTGTGAGATATTCACTAAAAGTATACTTGTCAGTAGGAGTAAATCATAATCCAGTTTCTTCTAATACTTCTCTTTTTACAGCCTCTTCTAATGATTCTCCATTTTCCACTTTCCCTCATGGAATTGCCCAAGTATTAGGAAAGGCTTTCTTATCTTGAGGTCTGAGAACAAGTAGAATTTTTTTGTTTTCGTTAATGAGGATTCATCCAGCAGTTATAATCATAATAGAGTAAATAAGGAAATAAAAAGTTAATTGTTAATATATGAAAATAACATAATTTTTCAAATAGAAATAAAATAGGATGTAAAATAGGAAAACAACAAAAAATGGAAACCTATTAGGTCTCCATTTAACACTTAGTTTGCATCACAAGTACAACACATAGTCAGTGCTGCTAATGAAGTAAATGCTCTTTCAAATAGTAGACAGAGATTAGCAAAAACTTCAAGAGGAGATTATGCTTTCTTTTCAAACGTCAGCGTGAAATACTTCTCTTTACCGACTCTGATACGCGAAACCGTTGAGGCACTACCGTGTTCACGGTCAACAATCATTGCTTGGTCAGTAGTGGTTTTGATATACCGAGAGGCAAAGCTTTCAGCATAATCTTCCTCTTTATTTTTCATTGCATACGTACTGACAAAATCCTGACTTTCACATTTCTCTGGAGTATCTCGACAAATGCTATCAAAAAGCTGAGTATGGGTATCTTTGAAGTAATACAAATAATGTCCCAATTCGTGAATAAAAATCTGTCTGACATATCTTGCAAACTGTTTCACATACGTGGGTTCCGTACAGAGATTGATATTCAGCTTTATCTGTTTAAATTTTCTGTTGCTTCCGTCGGTTCTCTGGGTCATATGATAGCTTCCACGTGTAGTTCCACAGCCTTTAACATAGTTAAGTTCTATTTTGTTATCTAACGTATCAATATCGCTCGGAGTCAAAAATCCCAATGCAATCAGCTTTCCCAACTCATTTTGAAGATAATGTGCAGCGAGTTGTGCGAAAGGAAACTCGGTTTCAGATAAATTGGTGGAGTTATTGATGAGATGAAGATAGGAAATGCCAGTGGTGGGTACTTCATTTGCTACTCCGTGACTAAGAGGGAGTGAAGGAGTCAGTGTAGGAGCTGGAGTTTGGGGAAGCAAAGGTGTAGAAAGTAATTGTGGTATAGTTGATACGCCACGAAGACTATCTTTATACAATATTTGTGTCCATTCTCGGAGCTGATAACTCAAATACTTTTGTTTACAAAAAAGCTGTTCATTATTGGATTGAATATGCACGATGAGCTGTTGGAGAATAGAAAACTTGTTACTCATTTCGTTGGCAAGTTTTTGGGGCGTTCTGCTCGTAGCTCGTGAGGATTTCAACAGAGTGGTCAGCTTTTTTGCCTCTTGGAGAGGTTGTTCATTACAATATTGCTCCAAAAAGCTGTAGATAAAGTCATAAGGAAGCGTTTGTTGAATACTAATGGTTGAAATATTCATCGTACTTTCTATAAATGTTTGAGCTTCTATGACCGACGTAAAACTTTTTTTACAAACAGCATCATTATTTGCCCCAATACAAATCAGAGGGGTAGAAGCAGTAGAAATGCTACCGACAATTATCATACTCCCTAGGAGTAGTCACAATCTTATTCGTTTCATAAGCGTTAATTATCAAATAAATGTACTATTATTATAATCTAAATTTTATAAATGTCAAATATTTGATGATAAAGTTTTATAAATGTACATATATAAGAATTTTGTCACTACTGTTCAAACAAAATTTTCTGAACAAAAAAAATAGAAAGAAAAATGACCACCGTGATTAGTTCATAGAGCAACTTTTAAAAAAATTCAATCCTTACTTTTGCTTTACCACCACTTTCCCCTCATGTGGAATGCCCATTGCACAACGAAATTCATATGTTCCTGCTTTTGTAGGCGAAACGTCAAAAACAATCAGATTTCCTTTACTGAGTGTCTGTATATCCGTATTCAATCCTGCTACATATATAGTACTCATACATCCATATACAGTCGTTTCCACAGCTATTTTCAGTGTGTAGTCTTTCCCAACTTCCAACTCTACCACCGACGGTTGCAATCCTTTCGTAGTATAGGTCAGATTGATGATTTCACGATTAACAGCATTAGAAAGCTGACTGATATTCCCTTTTGCTCCTCGTACAACCCCATAAGAATTTGCAATATTGTACAGTCCGAGCAAGATAACCAACACTCCAACCACTTTGTACGCAATATGAGCAATCTTCCCTCTAAACATACTCGTCAAACTGCCAATCCCGACCAATCACGGCAACGTCCCGACTGCGAAAAGAAGCATTACTACCGCTCCCATTCGGAAACTTCCCGTTTGTATGGCGTAAAGTTGCATTGCAAAGGTGAACCCACACGGAAGAAAAAACGTTAGTATTCAGCTTCCAAATGCTTTTCGTTGTCATTCAAAACGGGAAAGCCTCCCAAACAACGAACCACTTTTCAAAGAAAAAAGTCTAAAAGTCGGAAGGCTGATAGAAAATCCACTTACTTTCGGGGAAATTCCTGTCAAATTGACTCCCAAAAGCAACATTACCACTCCCACAAGCAACGTCATCACAGCCAATGATACTGGCGAGAGACTCACTATTGAGCCAAACATTCCCAATACGCCTCCCAAAACTCCAAATCCCACCAATCTTCCCGCATTAAATCGGAAATGGGGTAGCAGCTTTTTTCCAAAACTTTTTTCCGTATGCTGGAGGTTCCACTTACTCGATATCGCTAATACTAATCCGCCAATTACCGCCATACAGCTTGAAAATCCTGCCGTTAGTCCGATGAGAAGCACCATTCCCAGCGAAGGCGTATCTGCTTGTATATCAAATCGTGTCGCTGTTCCGGTCTGTTGTAGTATCCAATAGAGAAAAAGAAAAGAAAGCAGACTTATTAGTAGAATTTTGTAGTCATTGATATTTGTACTCAGTCGTGGACGGTGAGGCGGTGTATCTACAACTTCATACCCATTTGCACGGATAAGAGCAATGACTTCATCCATATCAAGTTTCCCTGCATATTTTAGTCGCACTTGCCCTTTGCGGACATTTGCATCTACTGCTTGGATAGCAGGAAGTTGGATAAGCGTTTTTTCCACAAGGAGTTTGCACGCATTGCAATGCATTCCTTTGAGATAAATGGTAGTGGTTTTCATAATTAAACGAGAAAAGATAAAAAGTAGCTATTATAATTCTTCTATACCTAGGGGGTAGGTGAAATATATTTATATCAACATCAATTACAAGTGATTTGTAAAAAAATTGCTAGCAGTACATTTTTAAAACATTGAGCAAAGAAAACAGCCTCTTGTTATTTTATTTAAAATATTCTCACATCCTATTTTTCCCATTGAAACCGGTCAACCAATGTATTATTTCAAACATTATTCAAATATAATATTTATTTCTCTTTGCAAAAGACGGAAAAATAGCTATACTCATTCCGTTGCTTTATTTCCTCTTGGTATCGTAATGAAAATCTGAATTGTAGGACTTCCCAATGTCGGAAAATCTACCCTCTTTAATGCTCTCACCAAATCCTATGCCGCTCCTGCGGAAAACTTCCCCTTCTGTACGATTGACCCCAATGTAGGAATTGTAGAAGTCAAAGACCCACGCATTGATACGCTGGCGGAATTGTCCCATTCCCAGAAAAAAGTCTATGCGACCACAGAATTTGTGGATATTGCAGGACTGGTGAAAGGTGCCAGTAAAGGCGAAGGATTGGGAAATAAATTTCTCGCAAATATCAGAGAAACAGATGCGATTGTGCAGGTACTCAGACATTTTCAGAATGCTGATGTGGTACACGTAGAAGGACAAATAGACCCCCTCAGAGATGTAGATATTATCAATACTGAACTTATTTTTGCTGATTTGGAGCAGTTGGAAAGAATACTTCCTGCTCTCCAAAAGAAAACAAAAAGCTGAAATGGAAGCAAAGACGAAAAACTCGTTCTTCCCCTTTTGGAGCGTATTCAGCAAACCTTACTGGAAGGGAAATTGGCACATACACTGAGTAGTCAGCTTTCTCCTGATGAAAAAAAATTGATAAAATCCTATAATTTCCTCACGTTAAAACCTTTTATCTATGCCCTCAATATTGCTCCAGAGGATATTGCTAATGCTGAGGCTTTGCAACAGGAATTTATGCAGAAATTACAAGCTCCTGTTGCGGTAGTTTGCGTGAAACTGGAAGCGGAGATGATGGAAATGACCACTCCAGAAAAATTGGAATTCCTCGCGGAAATGTTCACGTTGGAGCAGTCAACTATTCCGACGTTGGATGATTTGATTGCACTGGCATTTCAGACGCTGGAACTGATGTATTATTTTACCACAGGAGAAAAAGAAACCAAAGCACGGACTATTCCTTTGCATTCTACCGCTCCTCAAGCCGCTTGAGCTATTCATTCAGATTTTGAAAAAGGGTTTATAAAAGCTGAAGTCGTAAGTTATCAGGAGTTGCTCTCTGCGGGAAGCTGGGCTAAGGCGAGAGAAAAGTGAGTTTTACGTTTAGAAGGGAAAAATTATCTTGTCCAAGATGGGGATGTGATGATTTTTAAGTTTAATGTATAGAAAAAAATGTAAATGGGCTTGACATTGATTTTTGGTTTCTTATACTACAAGCATAGTTAGTTGAAGCTATCAATAGTAGCTGACACTCTTTAATTTTTAATACTGTATACGATGAACTTTACTGTAAAACTTGATGACAAAAAACTTAAAGTGGATGTGGAAGGAACCAATCTCAAAGATGTTCTCTTGTATTGTAAACCCAAAGAAAGGCTTGTCCTGATGAAAAAATTTGGGCTAGGAGGAGATAAAGGAATGCCTCTCCAAAGAATTGGTATGGAATACGAATTAACGAGAGAAAGGATTAGACAAATCGAAAGTCAAGCATTGATGAGATTTAGAAGGCTTATCGTCGGAAACGATACCTATATGAGTGTTTTAGCGGAAGCAAAAAAGATTTTGGAAGCTCACGGAGGAATTTTGGGAGAAGATGTCTTGGTTTCCAAAATCGTGAATAGAAATCTTTTCAAATTTAACAAAGCTGAACTCAAATTGATTTTGATTTCTGATTTTGATGTCACGTATCTCAAAAGGAATAAGTATTTGCACAAAGCGTTTTACATTGAACCATTGTATGAAGATTTGTTAACTAAAATGGTATTGTATGTAAATGACTATTTCACTCAAAGAGGAAAATCTCAGGATTTATACGAATTCATCGGAGTGCTCAAGGATAACTTTTTGAAAGAATACAAAGAAGTAACGTTCCTCAAAAATGATTTGTTTTACATCCACTTTTTCCCTGTGATTAGAGGAGTGTGTGTGTTTGATGGGAAAGTAGGATTTGAGGTATACCCTGATGTTAATCCCAAAACAATGAAACTCAAGATTTATTATACTATGAAAAGGATAAATAAACCTGTTCATTATCAGGAATTGCCTGCCAAAATTTTGGATTGGTTTCCAAACAAGAGCGTAAAAATCAATACCATTCACAATGAACTGGTAAAAAATAATACCATCTTTGTAAATCTGGGGCTAGGACGTTATGGACTCAAAGAACGAGGATATGAGGGAGGATTGGTAAAAGAAATCTTGGTGAGAATTTTTGAAAAGAATGCGAGACCAATGAGTGTAAAAGAACTTTGTAAAGAAGTGCTCAAAGAAAAAATGGTGAGTCCAAATACGGTAATGCTCAATCTCCAAAAGTTCAAAGACCTTTTCGAAAGGGTAGACAAAGGAATTTACCAACTGAAAAAGAAATAAAAAATGGAAACTGAACGCAAAGTAATTTGACGAGATGAATATTTCATCAATATTACGAGGGAAGTGGCTCAACGCTCCAAAGACCCTTCTACGCAAGTAGGTTGCGTGATTGTTGACCAACAAAATCGCCCTGTTTCTTTTGGATATAATGGGAGAATTGCAGGCAGTGATGAAAGTTATTTTACGTACGAAAGACCTCAAAAATATTATGCGGTTATTCACGCAGAGATGAATGCAATTTTGTTTGCAAAAAAGAGTTTAGAAGGTTGTAAGTTGTACTGTACCTATGCTTGCTGTGAAAATTGTTTAAAGTTTATTATTCAAGCAGGGATAAAAGAAGTAATTTATGAAAAAGCCTTTCTCAATAGCTATACCACACAAACCAAGGGGTCAATGCAATATCCAGAAGCATTTGAAGCAGCGACACGTTTAATAAAAGCATCAGAACCGTTAGGATTTAGTATACATAATATCAATGGGACTCCTTATTTAGAAGAACTATGGGGAGGAGCTGAGAATATTCCAGATTTTCGTGGGAAATAAACACATATATCAATAATTGAAAGGATAAGAGAAGAAAAAGCAGAACGATAAAAAAGTCTGTTTTTTTTGCAATTTTTTTTAGAGAGCAATAGAGATATTTCCTTTGAAGGAAGGTCAGTTTTTTATTTCTCTTTTTCATTTTTTTTCCATTTATTTCTTCATTTTCTCTTTCACTTCACTTCGAGGCAGATTTTTTGACTTTTTGACCCAAAACGAGTATAATTAACAGCAAGAAAAACTTTACGTTTTAGCTCCTTACATTATTCCTATGAAAATTTTCCTAAAATCATTACTTCTCCTCTCGCTTTTTTCTCTCACTTTGGGAAAAGAAGCCCTCACACTCCACGCTCAATCTTCCAGCGTCCCCACAGAATACTATCCCAACTATAAAATTCAAGCTGACCGAGATAAAATTCAAGAACATTTTGTACAAATTGAAGCAGCTCAAAAAATCTGAGGAAGTATCAGTAGCGAAACATTTAGAGACCTGAATACACGTTTCAAGAAGGTTTTCGCAAGTTTTCCCCAAGATTATAATTTTAAAGTCGTGTATGAACAATGTGTTCAACTTTCTGATACCCTTGCAAATAGTTATACAGAAACGCTCTTTCAAGGCTTTATGAATAGCTGTTATAAACAGCTCAATCAAATCATCAGCAAAATCAACAGCAAATATACCATCCAAGTAAGTGCCAGCCGTAATCCCGGAAATGGAGCTGCACCACTCACCGTGACCTTTGACGCTAGAGCCAGTAAGGACCCAAGCAATGAAACCATTCCTAGCAAAAATTTTTATCGATATTACAGAGATGCAAAAGGAGTAGATAAAGCTATTGGTGTAGGAAGCGTCATCAATTATACCTTTGAAGAAAGTGGAAATTACACTATTCACCTCACCGCGAGAAGTTCGAATAATGGCAAAGGGGTACTCGACGGAGAAATGGACCTCAACGTTGATGTTGCTCCCAAAGCTGCGAATATCGTCATTTACGCCAATACGAAGAAACTTTCCATACTTCTTCCTACCAAAATCTGAACTCAAGAGGCGAAAAAAGGAGTGGTTTTTGATGGGTCTGCTACTATGCCCACCGGAGGAAGAAAAATTCAAAGCTACAAACGAGAAATTAGCAATAGAGATGGATTTAAATTTAGTAGAGAAGGAAACGGTAATCCCGGATATATCAATGTTCCTCTCAACGGAAATGGAGAATATCTCATCAAACTTTCTACCGTGGATAATGAAAATAATACCGTTTCAGAAACGTTTAGTTTGATAGTTTCTGACCCCGTCGCTGTCATCAAGCAAACACCAGCAGAAGGGACCACTTCCACCACGTTTAATTTTGATGCAAATGGTTCTTACTCACTCACTGCACGTTTGAAGCTGTACACGTGGGAGATTTTCGATGACAATGGAGACAAAACCGATACTTTTCAGTCCAAAAGTATTAAAAAGCAGTTTATTAAACCCGGTCGTTATCAAGTAAAACTTACCGTTGAAGACGATTTGGGACAAAGCAATATTGATATTTTAGAAGTGTTTGTAGAGTCAAGTGCTCCACTTCCTCAGTTTACGATTACTCCTACCAATAAACGGGCTCAGCCTTCAGAATTTCATTTAGATGCTAATGCGAGTTCTGACATAGACGTTGTGAATAAAAGCGACGCTCTGGAGTACAAATGGGAATTTTCCAATCCAAATGCCAGTACCATTATCTCCACAGAAAATAATAATCGCAACGTCGTGGTACAATTTAACGAAACCGGAAAACATACGATAAAACTTATCGTTACAGATATGTACGGAAAATCGTCAACGATTGAAAAACAGGTAGATGTGAATTCTATCTTGAGACCTGAGCTTACCATCAATCCTAACGCCATTACTCGAGGAAGAAATATTTCGTTCAGCATTCAGGCTAATAAACCTATTATCAATTATCAGCGAAATTTTGGAGATGGAGACACGAGGTCAAATCAAGAAAGCACCTTAACGCACAGCTATACAAAAATCTGAATTTACACCATTAGCGTCGTCGTAAGTGATAGAGAAGGAAATAATAATACCATCACCGAAAAAGTTTTTATTGGGGAAACCGGATTTCCGATTTCAGCGTTTAGGATTAAAAATTCCAAAGGATTTTACCTTCAAACGACAGAAAGCTGTGACATCACCGAAGGAGGGAAAACAACACAATATCCTGCTTATCTCATTGATAGATACCAAAATTTTACGATTGACCCGAGCCTTTCCGTCAATTCTAAAGGAAGTAATGCTGGACTCAAATTTTACTTCCAGCCGAAATATGAAGAAGTCTATACGCAAGCAAGCTTTACGCATAAATTTAGTGAAGTCGGTTGTCAATACATTGACATTAATGTTGTAGATACGAGTATCGGGAAAGAAGACCGCTCCAGAATTTGGTTTAAAGTCGTCAATGCTCTCCCGACGTTAAGCAATATTGTCCTTTCTTATCCTCAACACGGAAATGAAAGCTGAATAGGATTTCAAGAGAATAATGTGCAAAACGTATTTGATATTTTGTGAGATGATAGTACTACCAATCTGATTGTAAAAGTCAGTGCGAATAATGCTGTAGACCCCGACGGGAATATTGCTTATTTCAAATGGTATTATTACCCCAAAGACAATCCTAACAAAATTTTATCCACCAGAATTACCCCTAGTAATATTCCCTATACCTTCTTTACCTTGCCCAAAGTTGCAGGAGAATATCTCTTTGGTGTAACGCTTTATGATAATGATGATGGAATGCAAAAAAGTGAAAATCTGATTGGAAATAGTCCTATCGTCTTTTTCCCTCAAACGAATAATAATCCTGATATTCCTATCGTTACGTTGAGGTCAGATAAACAAACCGTAAATGTCGGTGATACCGTTACGTTTGAAATCATCGCAAAAGTGACTTCAGACAATAGCGACTTTTTGACAGATAGAACGTTGCGATATGATTTTGATGGAGATGGAGAACGAGATGAAATTACGACGAAAGACCGTATTACTCACGTCTACACCACACCAATGGAAAGAGGTTATACTCCGAGAGCTGCCGTCATTTATAGAGGCTACCAAGGAATTGGTGAAGGAAATGTGGTTATCGTGAAAAATGGCGTAAAACCTATCCTCACCTTTAATAGTATCAAAAATATCGTTATCTTTAGAGATTTGAGTATTGGAAATATTATTCAGAGGCAGCTCTGCTTTGACGTCAAAGAATGTGAATTGGGAAATTATAAACAATACAGAAGAATTGATATTGCACCGCATACCAGTAGTTTAACCGTAGCAGAACAAACTCCTATTACCCAGAATAGGGTCTTTCTCCAAAAGTACCCCAGCCTAGGAAAGTATGATGTCAGTATGTATCTCAAATCCAGCCAAGGAATAGAAGTAAGCAACAAATATCAGCTCAACCTGACCAATAATCTCACCAATGGAAGAATTACCTCAGGCATACATCTGATTACTATTCCAGAAACAGCTATGAATAACACTACCCCTGAAATCTATGTCAGCAAAACAATGAATAATAGCATTCTTTTTTATCTGCATTATGAGAGAGAGGGAAAATGTTATCTTGACACGGATATTTCTAATGACAGTGATAAAGACGGGAAAGCTGACAATGATGAGGATATTCCTTGTAACACGTTACAAATGCGAACCTACACCCCACAATTTGAAAGTATCATCGGAAGGGTTTATTTTGAACATAATGGAAAACTTGTATTCAAAAACTTTCACGTAATCTTTGAAGGATTTGAAGTCGTGATGGACCAAAATAATCTCCTCATTTACCAAGACATCACCACTCTTATCAATGGAATAGAAGACAAAAGCGTAGGAAACACCGACCTCAAAACGCTTTTGGATATTCTGAGAAAAAATCTTTTGGATAAAAATCAGACTTCTGCTAATATCGTTTCCCTCCAAAATCATATCAGAGACGCTTCCATTTATTTGGATGAGGGACAGAAAAATCTGCTGGAGAGTATCATTTCTCGCCTGGCAAATGCTGATACCGTTTCTGCAATGGGAGGAACAGCATATGATACTGCTAAAGCAGAAATCCAAACACTCCTTCCTCACAATCTCCGAGTAGAAATTGCTCCTAAATTTGCTCAATTTGAACTCAGCATTGAACATCTAGATGATGACGCGAGATATCAGAAACTCTCCGAAATCTTTTCGTATATCAAAGCCAACGCCGAAGCCTATCAAATGGATGTAAACGATGTAGATGGAATTATTCTCAAAGAATTCTGTACTATTATTGAATATCACAAGCTCTCCAATTATAGCAAAAGCTGTTCTTCTACTGCCATCACCGTTAATACAGAAGTGCCAGTGGAAAATGTCAGCACCGCAGAAGGAAATAAAAGTGGAGGATTACCCGGACGATTAAAAATCATTGTACGAGTTATTGTAGGAGGAATTGTCGTTGTAGGAGGAATTATCGTCTTCTTTGCGATAAAAGCAAAATTGAAAGCAAATGCTGAAGCTGAGGAGGACGCTGATGAAGAGTAAACAATTAGACAGTATAAATTGAAAAGATTTTTACATATTTTTAAAAAAATAAAAAATCTTGATTTTTTATTATAAACAAATAATTTTAAATCATTCTAAAAAGATTTTAACAGTTATAGTATTTACCAACCTAATCCAATAACATTAACTGTCCTAGTGAAAGATGAAATAACTCAAAAATTAAAAATAGAATCATTTAATATTACTACCAATTTATTTTTATAATTATTTTATATAATGCTTTTTCTTATTACTCGTCACGGAGAAACAATAGAAAATCTTCAACAAATTACTCAAGGGCATATTGACTGAACTTTGAGTGAAAAAGGAGTACAACAAGCTAAACAACTCTGAATAAGATTAAGGGATTTTCCTATTGATGTAATAATTTCTAGTGATTTGGGAAGAGCAAAACACACAGCACAACTTATATTAGAATCTCATATTACTCTTATTCCCATTATTTATGATAGCCTTTTAAGAGAAAGAGATAGTGGTATATTTCAATGAAGGAAAAAAGAAGAAATTATGAAAGAATATCAATGGGAACTTAATACACTTACTCGATCAGATTTTTTGTCCTCTCATGAATGAGAAACTTTATTAAGTATGTATCAACGCGTCCAAGTATTTATGGAAAAAATATAAAACATATATTTCAGGTGAAACTTTACTTCTAATTGCACATGGAGGTATAAATTCTTCATTTTTTGCTTATTTAGAAAATTTATGACCTGAATATGGATTTATTCCTACTAGTAATTGTTCCTTGAGTATATATAATATTCATAGAAACAAAATAACAAAAACAATATTCAATGATACTTCTCATTTATTATAATATATTATAATGCAACCATTTCACTCTTTTTATATATACAGATAGAATTATAAACTTTGTAATAAAAAATACCTAGAAATAACATATTTTATCTTTATAATCCATTCATCTTATCTCATATACCAAATATCAAGAAAATAATTTCCAAAAAAAATAAAAAGAGATAAAAATCTGTGGTTTTAGCTATTTATTCAGACAAACATGAAAAGAAACATTGGTGATCCACAAAATGCTTCCCATAGAGTAGCAGTGAAATTAGTATGTTTTGCAAAAGATAAAATACTCTTATTACGTGCTAAATGAAAAAAAGTATTTAATTTAGTGGGATGATGAGTAAATCGTGGAGAAACTTTAGTACAAACTATCAAAAGAGAATTTCTAGAAGAAACAGGACATAACCTTTGAAAGAGAATTCCAACTTTTCTTCATATAGAAATTAAACATTTTCCTTTATGATGACAGTTTGATAGTGTAGTAAATATTTTTTATAAAATTGATTTTACTGATACTATTGATATCGTTTTAGAAAATGCAGATACAGGAATATATGAAGAATTTAGACGAGTATCTTTGGAAGAATTAAAACAGTTAGCTGTGAGTAAACATAGTAATAAAAAGTTCTTAATGTCTTTTCTATGAGAACATTCATTGAAGGAATAATTTTATCTTTTACCAAACGTACAATGATTGAAGTAGAAATGAGAGCAAAATTGCCAGACAATGCAAAAAAAACACTGGATAATCTTCCAGATATTCAAAAAAGCCACACCACACACTATCAAAATGACATCTATCTAAAGCATACCAAAGATGTAGATAGGAATTTAGTCATCAGATTTAGAAAAAATGATACTAATGACGTTCTATTAACATTTAAAGGAAAACCCTCTACAAATGATGATACTGCACGACCTGAATATGAAATGAAAATTACACAGTATGAACAGCTTCTCCAGTTATTACTTTCTTCTGGGTATGAAAGACTTGTAGTAATTGATAAAAGTCGTCAAACTTATACGTATTATAATATGGAAATAAATATTGATGATGTCAAATGATTGGGACTGTTTATAGAAGTAGAAATTATAGTACCTACAGAAGATGATATTCCAACTGCCAAAAAAACAATTTTAGCATTTCTTAAAAAAATCTGAATTGATGAGAAGGAGATTGTAAATCAAGGATATGTTCCTCTCTGTATAGCAGCAGGGATAAAGTAAATAAATGCATTACTTCACCCTATTTCATCACAATATCTTGTTGTCCTCTTTTGATATCAAAAGCATATTCCGACATATCTACGAATAGTTTAATCTGGTGCGTATCCATCAAATACTGCGAAATTTTTTGTGCAACCTTTCTCAACGTGGGATGAACGTGCTGAGAAGTTCTGATTTCACACAAATACACCAATGCTGGTAAGGTCCCCATAATTTCATTTGCTACTCTGTATCCTATAGGAAGATAATACTGCTGGTCAACTGGAGACAACGACAAGGATTGCACCTGCTTTTTTACCTCTTCTAAATGCTGTATTGCTTGCTCTTGCACAGCAGCAGGAAGTTGCTCCAAATACCACGGATGAAATCCTAATTGGTCTGTCAATAACGGCATTCTCTGAAATGTTGCTCTATGCCTCTGCACATCTCTAAAAGACCCAAAATCCAACAGAAACTGAAACGTCATCGTTCCGAGATTATTCATCCATACAGGAAGCTCCGTCTTGCCGTTGGGTCTTTCTGATAAAAATTTGATATATATATCATTTTTAAGAAGTTGCTTATCCAACGTATCACTCACAACCTGAAATTCTGGCACTTCCTGATGAAAGTAATAGTCCTGCATTACCGTATCCATATAAAGTTCTGTGTCTTCGTATCTTTTGTTGGAAAAGGAATGAGGATATTTCTCTATCACTGCCTCTTCTAATGCCTCTGCAACCTCACGCACTTCTGCCAAAGGATGATGTCTCAAATACAAAAGTCTATCAGAAAGCTGCCTTAAATTGGTATGCCACGCCAGATTGGTAGACGCTCCCGCTGGCAAAAATCCCCTCGCAATATCAAATGCTTTCGCTGCAATCGCTTTGGTATACACACTTTCTGATTGCCCTTCTTCTATCGGAAATACAGAAGATAAATGTTGCTGTAAAGCTGGCAACAAACTCAGATAAAACGCCCTTTCTTGTTCTAAGAGTGCTTCACCGGTAGCAGAATGAGAAGGGTTAATAAAAAGCTGCTTGGAAAAATCCACATACCTCGTGGAAGACTCTTGTCCGCTATAGAGTTTTGTATCTTGAATGGCTTTGGCAACTAATAAAGAAACTCCTTCAATAAATACCGTCATATCTCCACAATCACCAATTGATTTGTGTCCATATCCCACATAAAATTTCTCCATAAAATTTTCTGCTCCTTTTTCTGCCAGTACCTGCAAATGATTTGCAATGCCTCCTATTGACCTGGAATGCAACGCTTGCAACATTGCTTCTGCTTCAGCGTCAATAACGCTCCCCGTATCCAGAACAAAAACTTTAGCTCAACCTTTGGTGGTTCTTTCAAGGTGATGAAGTGTGGAAAGAGACATACTACTATACATAAAAAGTAAAAGACTGCCTTATACGTACAGATTTTCTTTTCAAATGCAAATGAATTTTAGAACTGTCGCAATGAAATAGGAATTCCGTATTGACAAGAGGAAAATGAAAATATCGAGGGGAAACGCAACTAATGAAAACTATATTTCCCCATAATAACAATTTATTCAGAGGTTCACTAAACAGATAAGGTATCATAAAATTGGTTTTTATCTCTATTATTATCTATTCTTGCATTGAGTCCATTAGAAACAGCAGTCGTACCATTACTAATACACCTTCCATATTGGTCAACTTTCCCTTTAATAATTTTAAATCCAACAGTACCACTTGTTAGACTTCCATTAGATACCACTGAAGAAATACAAGCACCACCTACACTCCTACTACTATTTTTTTGTTTAACACAAACTATTGCTCTTTCCTTTTTTAAAACACCACAACCATCTCCTGTTTCTCCACTAATAATAGGAGTATATCCTGCATCACAAGATGGAGTATGTCCACAATGTGACCTCAGATATCCTTCTACACCAGTAGCTATAGTGAAGGTTTGAGGAGTATCAGAAGATTTTTCACTAAAATCTATACACGCTACTGTAAAATCTATACCAAACTTACCTCCTACCGTACTTAGATGTGCCAAGTGTAACGCTATTTTGCCTGTAGATTCTCTTTTGGTGAAATAAATAAACTCTCATGGTCAATAAAATGATCCTCCTACACCAGCTAACATACATATATCGTGGTTTGCCAATATCGTATCTTCAAAAACACTAGTCTTTTGATCATGAGATTCAGCTGGCCAACGGGCTGTTCTTGGATTTTTAGAATTATATTCAGAATTATAAAAAAAATCTTTTCGGTAAATTTCTGATGTTCCACAATAGTCTATTCTCACATCAGAAAATCTAGAGCTTTCTAGTTTCCATAATGATAAAGCTCCTACAGGATCACACACTTTAGAAAATTTCTCTCCCAAAGAAGCTTCTTCATCATATATGCCTCTATAATACGTCACTTTGGGTGTGAATACTCACGTTAAAAATGTATTATTTGCCCATTGTGTTAAAGACTCATTTAATCCATCAATTTTATTATCTACATATTCTTCATCAGCTCCCATTACATAATCAGTAATACCTGTATAAATGGTTTCTATCGTACCAGAAAGCGTATCAATATTTCCAGAAAGAGCATCTGTGTTGATTTCCAGTTGTCTTACTTTATCTATTAGAGAATCCCATTTTTCTGCGGTAAGTTGATTAGCAGGCGTAGCAGTAGAAGTTAACTCATCCCGAGAAGTAATAGCTGCATACATTCTAATTCCTAAAATAGCCACAGCAACAAAAATCATTGCACTCATTACAGGCTTTACAAATAATTGCTTCCAAAAGTAGTTTTTCATAATGGTGAGAATAAAGAATAAAAAAAGGCAACTTACGATTGATAAAGTTGCTACACTTATTTGTTAATCTGTCTTTTGAAAGGACATACTCGCAAATCAATCGCAAGAAGCCCTTTGTTTTCAAAAAACAAAAAGATTAACAAAATATAAATGTAGCACCTAGTTCATAATAAAACAATTTGAAAAATCAAGAGAAAAATGAAAAAAAATGTATTACAGCTTAAAATAAGGCTTTCTCTCTATAGCTGACTCCATACTACTCTTTTTTCTCCATCAATATCTTTAAATTCTTTTGCTTGGACGTTGATTTTATCACCAATATTGTAATATTTTTTCCAGTCAATCCCCTCCCCGAGCGGAGCAATCCAATTTTTGTGCAAAAGTCCTTCCACTCCTTTCACGGTCACGAAAATTCCATAATTATACATTAACTTCACGTATCCTTCATACGATTGTCCCAGTTTGATGTCATTTACCGTGAAACTACCAGCCGTCGGAGAAGCAGAAGACGCCGACACAGTAGATGTATGCGATGAAGAACTAGATGAAGAGGAAGAAAAATCTGCCTTTTTTTTCTGTTGGGATGAGGAAGAAAATGATGGGGAAGTAGTAGAAGAATGTGATGAAGGAGAAGCAGAGGCTGAACGTTGCATTTTTTCCACATTTATCACAAATTTCAACGGGCTTTCGTCGCCGTCCACAAATCCCAATATCTGATACATATTGGTTAATTGCTGATGAACCGCATCTTTATCTCCTACTCGAATAATGAGCGGGTCTACTCCTAATTTCTGTTCGTTATGTTGATAACTTTCCACAGCAAAAGGTAATTTTTTGTCTTCTTCCACGACTACTTCATCCCCTACGCGATATTGTACAGTCGCTTCTTTTTCCAACTGTTCGGGTTTGGTGTATCGCACATATTTAAAATTCTGATGGTCTATGTCCATCACCATTGCATCGGCCTGTTGACCATCAATCAGGAAATCCGCAAAGCGGTGGACATTTTGCTGAACATTGAAATCTCCCAATACGGACGCATCTTCTGCACTCAAACCCAATCCTTCAAGCTTGGATTTTTCAGCAACTTTTTCTTGGAGGGAAAAGGTTTTTTTATTTCGAGCATTCAAGAGACTTTCCAGTTGAGTACGCTCCATCGCGTATCTTTGGCGAGATTGGCGTCTGATTTTTTCGATATATTCTACATTGCCTTCTGAAGCATAGGGCGGAAGCGTTTTCATACTAAAGGGGTCGGAAGAAATCCCATCAATCATCAGCCTTGTATAACTCGTATATTTGGGTAAGGAAATCAAATCGTTGGTCCCCACAAGTTCTTTGAATTGTGAAGTCATAATCGCTGCGTCATCATAACCTAACGTGAAGGAAACTATGGTCCCAACATTCCCAAAAATCGCATTTTTAATATCAATATCCAGCTGAGACGTATACTGATTGGCAAGAATAAGGGAAAGTTTGTATTTTCTGGCTTCTGATAAAATAGTAGCAAACGATTTGGTAGCAAAATTTTGAAACTCATCAATGTAAAGATAGAAAGGACGGCGTAAATGTGCTGCTATTTCCGCTCTCGCCATCGCGTCAATCTGGATTTTGGTTACGAGCAACGAACCAATCATATTTGCATTATCTTCTCCGATTTTTCCTTTGGAAAGGTTGACGAGAATGATTTTTCCTTCATCCATCGCCTTTCTCATACTTAAACGCGTACGAGGTTGTCCAAAAACATTTCTCACCAGACGAGAAGACAGAAACTGTCCTACTTTGTTTGTAATAGGTCCCACAGCTTCTTCTCTCTGTTTATCTTGCCATTTATTGAACTCATTATTTCGGAACTTGAGCAATACGGAGTCTTTGACGTGAGAAATTACTTCTTCACGAAATTCTTTGTCGGTCAGCACACGCAGAATATGCATCAACGTTGCATTGGGATAGTCGATAATGGATAGAACAACATTTCTGAGAATGTATTCCAATCTCGGTCCTCGCGAATTATCAAACAGCTTTTGGAATGTAGAAACCACTCCAGAAGCAATTCTATTTTTTTCATCTTCATTATCAGCTTGGAGCAGATTGAAGCCGATAGGATACTCCGTATCGGAAATATCAAAGAGAATAACGTCATTGATACGATGAGAAGGAATGCTTTCAATAATGGTATCCACCAGTTCGCCGTGCGGGTCTAGCACACAAACGCCGTTTCCTGCCTGCATATCAGAAATAATCATATTGGAAATAAAGGTAGATTTTCCTGTTCCTGTTTTTCCCACGATGTAAATATGACGAAATTTATCTTCTTCTTTTATCCCAAATCTCACCTTATCTCCTCTATAATCCGTGTCTCCTAGCAAGGTCAGTTTTTTGAGGTCAGGAAAGGTTTCTATATTGGGAATATTGGTAGGAAAAGGCAGTTTACGATAGAGCGTGTATTCCAACCCTTTGACAAAATTTTCTTTCACAGGAATGTGAAACATATTGATAACTTCGGAAAATGCACAATGATTTCGTTTCTGCATTCTTTTTACTTTGAGCTTTCCATTGGAGACAAACGGAGCAAACACGGAAATCAGATTTTTTTCTATTCCTTCTTTGCTATAGGTATCTTCCGTGGTAATAGCATAGGAAAGAGAAAAATAAATCTGCTTTTTTTTCGTTTCTTTCTTTTTGGTGTCGTCGTCATCTCCCGGTTTTTTGTCGGAAGAAGCCCGTGCCCATTTGATAAATTTTCCGAGCAGTTCCATCGCTTGTTTAAACGCTGAACCGGTTTTGAACGTATAGTCAAAAAAGAGGTCTAATCTGGATTTTCTATCGATATTTTGAAATAATGCCAATACGTCATTCATCGGGTCAATATACGTTCCTCCTTTGCTAAATTCCTCTCTTTCTCTGAAAGTTTCGCCTTTTTTGGGGATAATCCAATGTCTTTCTTTGGACAATTTGGGAGCAGAAATTTCTACCAAATCAGAGGTAGGATAATTGGAATAAAACGTATTTTCAAAATAATGTTTAAAAGATACAGGCAATTTAACAAAAAAGCTGATACCATAAGCATTTCCACTTACGACAAAACTTATCACCTTATCTTTGAGAGAAATTAGGTTTTCTATAACTTTTTCCCAATGCTGAATGTCTCTATCATTATCTTTAAAAGGTTTGATATGAAAGTAAACATAACGAGAGGATTTTGTGGGTGCTGGTACGAGCATTTTGTATTTTGTTTTGGTATAAAATATACATGAATACCATTAGTATACGTATTTTTTTGTAAAATGCAAGTATTTTGTTAGAAAGGTTGGTGACCTCAAAAAAACATATTTCCAAACTGGTTGAAATCCCTATGCTACATTATCTGTTATAGGTAATTTTTTCACTTCAGCCATCGCTAGTTCAAAACTTCCCGTTCCCCATTTTACTGCATATGCTGTGGTTTTAAATTGTTCATAAATTTTATCAGGATTATTTCTATCCTCTGGAGACAGAGGCTCAATAATCTTTGTCCTACATCGTTCTGGACCAGCATTTCGCAGTCTCGCTAAAAGAATAAGTGCTGAGGGTTGGAAAACTCCCAATGCTTTAATCTGTTGAATATATCCCCTAAAATCTTCAATAGCTTGTTTATCCATTTCTTGTTTAAACACTTCATTCGTCATCAAGGTTTGGAATTGCTGAGCTTGTGCATCATTCCAAACACTCATTCCAGCTTTTTCTAAATCTTGAAAAAGAGGGTCTTTCATCAGAGAAGCAAATAATGTGGCGTCAGCATTTTGTAATCTTTTTAAGAGCTGTACTGCTCTTTCTTTGTGCCATTGGATAATCCCTAATGAAACTCCGTCTACATCGTTTTTATTTACTGCTCCGTAATTTCCCCTAGATTCTCCTGTGATGGTGATATCCAGAGCGTATTTAGCCAGCTGTTCATCGGTCAGATTGGAGGTTTCTGTTTGTTCTGGAGTTTCATCTGAAGTTGAAGTTTTAGCTGGTTGCTCTACAAAAGCCTCTGGAAGAAACACTTTTGCTTGTACTCCATCTATCACGTGGTATGGTTGGATGAATAGTGAAGAAATCATCGTGAAAGCTACCGTATCAGCAGAATCAACCTTCTGCACATAATCAGCATTTTCTGCTAATTGTTTTGTCATATACGCCAAATATTTAGGAAAAATTTTTTCTTTGTCTTTCATAAATTTTTCCGTATTGATGCTTTCCTTTTTAACCTTTACGGTTTGCGTTTTTCCATTTTTGGTTTGTTCTACGTGTTCAGTGGTGGTAGTGATATAAGCACCACCTGCTACAGTTTTGATAACTGCTGGATTGAGTGAATCCACATCAGTAAGTTTTTCATCAATAGAAGCAATAATCGCATTCCCATCCACATCAAACAGAGAGCTATTGGGAGGAAATTTGATATTATTTTTAAATAAGGTTGTTAATTTATCTTTTTCCGCTATGGGTGAAGTATTGGTTTTGTTGAGATATGCTTGAAAAATAGATGAAATCTGACTTTTTTTGTTTTCATCTAATTGTTTATCAATTCTTCTCCTGTACCATCTCTTTTGTAATCCTTCAAATCCCCCTGTAAAGCCCAAAATGCTGAGTATAAAATTAAGTACCCCTTTGAGAAACGGAGAAGTATTGATTTCTTTGAAAACATCTATGCCCAATGATTTAAATCCTTGTAAAACTCCTCCTGTTTTATCCATCATATCCAATGCTTCATCCGCCAATTTGGCAGTTTTATCAAAAAATGGGTCAGCTTTTTCTACTAGTCAGAGAATAAGTTTGGTAGTCGCAGGACTCTCAACAACTTCAATTTCTCCTATCATTTCTTTCACTTCTTGTTTGTCTGTTTCAGAAAGCCCAAAAGGCTGTTCGTCTCAAAACGTGATACCTACATCTGCTAGAGAAATACTATAAATGTCCTGCTGGGTATCCCAAATAGGTTGTTCCAAAAATTCTTTACATTTGAGCGGATTTCTGAGGACATCACTCTGAGAAGCTTTGCTAAGCACATCTGAATGAATGCTGAGAAAGTCTATGGCTTTGAGAAGTGATTTTCCTTTGCCATAGGTTGCAGTAGCCTTTCCTGCGAACGTACTCACAGAAGAAAATAAACCTGTAAACGTTTCAAAGGAAATCCCTTCAGCTAAGGTAAGGTCTCCTACGTTATTATCGTGTTGATTTTGTTTGAGAAAATCCATCAAATACCATTCAATAGCAGGGGTAAGTACCGTACTAATCATAGGAGGAAGCGGTTCTTTGAACGCATTAAGAGCAAATTTTGAAGCAAGAAATTTTTCAATAGTAGTGTGAACTTTTCACAAAATAACTTCTAACCTTTTTTCAGGTGTTGGTCCATATGTTGCAAAGTCTGGTGCTTTTAAGATATTTAACAATCTTTTTTCTGTTTCTGTTCCTCTGAGAAGTTCAGCGGTAGAATTCGCTGTTCTCGTATCACTTGTTTCAATACCTCTCGATGTTTCAGTTTCTGACTCTTTTGAAACTACTTTTTCTTGGATTACACGTAATAATGCTTGTCCAGAAACGGTTGTATCTCATGCTATGATAGCAATCACACCAGCATAAAGACTCTGACTTTCCCATTCTTCTCTTTCATACTTTTCTATTAAAGCAGTAAGGTTTCCTTTTTCTACTTCTCCTGATACGGTAGCCAGTTCTTCTTTTAGTGTAGTAATAAGTTGTTGCAATATTTTTTCTCTTTTTTGCTCAAGTGTAAGGATTACTGCCTTTTTTTCTTCTTTTTTGACATCATCAGTTAAATTAGCAAGCTCATCTGCATACTGTTTAATTGCTCGCTCTAAGTCGGTTTTCTGTTGTTCTAACTCTTCTTTAGTTGGCATTGGAATAAGGAAAAAAGGGAATAAAAGCTACTCCCTTTAAGTATATCCAAAACCACTCCAAAAAGCAAAAAAAAGCAGACAAAATCCAACCTCACTACAGAAAATAGATTTATTCAGCTTTTTTTTCCTTTTCATCTTGCAGTTTTAAATATTCCCAAGCGTCTTCTACGGCTTGTATCACATTTCTTTTGGCTTCTCGGTCAAAAAGCTTTTTGGCTTTTAGAGGATTAGCCAGAGACACTGCCACATCTCACGGTCTTCTTTCTACCACCACCGACGGAATTTTTTTATCCACTACCGTTTCTACAATGTCTATCATCTCCGCTACCGATTTTCCATATCCTGTTCCAATATTTGCTACTTCAAAAAGTGGCTCTGCCAAAGGAATTTCGCTGGTTTCATTCAATAGCACTCTATCGTAGAGAAATTTCGCTGCTGCAAAATGAGCTTCTGCTACATCCATTACGTGAATATAATCTCTCACACAGGTTCCATCTTCGGTAGCATAATCATCTCCAAAAATATTCAGCTTTTCTATTTCCCCTCTGGCTACTTTGAGCAAAAAAGGGAGCAAATTGGTAGGAATGCCTTTGGGGTTTTCTCCTATCAAATGAGAAGAATGTGCTCCAATAGGATTGAAATATCTCAACGCAATCGCGGTAAATCATTTGTGTTGCACCATATCTTTGAGGAGGTATTCGATGATAAGTTTGGTGGTTCCATAAGGATTTGTAGTTTTGAGGCGGTCATTTTCACTGAAAGGAGGCAGTAAATTTTCTGCATCATATACCGTGGCACTAGAAGAAAAAATCAGATTTTTTACAGCAAATTTTTCCATTACTTTGAGCAGATTGATAGTCCCATTGATATTGTTATCATAATACAAAAAAGGGTCGTGGCAGCTTTCTCCTACCGCTTTTTTGGCTGCAAAATGGATGACCAATCAGATTTCTGTTGCATATTTTTCAAAAAGGCGTTCTAATTCTTCTTCATTTCTCAGGTCGGTCGCATATCGTTTAATTTTGGTCGGACAAAGCTTTTTGAGGATATCAAAGGTGGCTTCGTGGGAATTTGAAAGATTATCTACTAACAGTAAATCAAATCCTGCCTCCGCAAACACCACAGCCGTATGACTTCAAATATATCACAATCCTCACGTAATCAGAATTTTTTTATTGTTCTGCATAGAAAAAAGAAAAGAGATAAAGAATACTGATGTCATATACATAGCTATTTGCATAGAAAAATCAACTCATAAAATGTAGACGCCCCGCGAGGTCGTCCCTACCCCATCCGCCCACATAAAACGAATGGCATTTAATGCAATAATCCATCGTGTTTTCACATACACGGACAGGGCAAGCAATGCAATAATCCATCACATTTTCACATACACGGACAGGACAAACCCAGTCCCTACCCTATCATCTTCTGTAATCTTCCGTAATCTTCCGCAATCTTTTAATAAAAATTCCCTTGCATTTTCACCCAAAACTCCTACACTTTACATCAGCAAAATAAGACATTTATTTTTCCCTCAAAAAGATGAAAAACAGCATTAGAATTGAAATTAAAGAATATAACGATTTCACTCATCCCTACTTTTTGGCTACAAGCCCTGATGTTCCAGAGCTTTTAGTACAAGGAAATAGTGTGGAAGAAGTCTTAAAACTCACTCCAGAGGTACTTTCTATGGTTTTGGAAGAAATAGCAAAAATCGAAGCAGAAGAACAAGCTAAAAAAGAAAAAACACATCATTCTTTTGTTAAATTATTGGGGAAAAATATTATGATGCAATATACCTACAATACCGTAGTACCTTTACAACCCGCCTAAAACCTTATGGGAGTTCGAAACCGAAAATATGAAGAAATGGTCAAACTATTGAAAAAATACGGCTTCAAGATGAGAAATAGTAGATGATCTCATCAATTTTGGTATAATCCAGAGACTGGAAGAAGAACTCCTGTAGTTAAACCTCATTGATGAGATAAACTTTCTGCAGATGGAACATTTTTAAGTATGTTAGCCAAAGCAGGTATTAGCAAAGAAGAAGCAAAAGCATTCAAAGAATGAGAACCTCTGCATAATTCTCCGCAATATTAGAAATACAATGTACCATCAAACGAAAAAGGATGAATACTCTCTTCTCAGGTTTGCATATTCTTTAGTTTGTACATTCCTTCAGCTTTTTCACCTTCTCACAGAAGAACAACGAAAGGGATACCCTTTTTGTCGGCATATCAGAATTGTTTGCCTAGTTTGTCTGCAACGGGATAGATTTCTATGTTTTTCCCTTCTGCTTGGAATTTGGCAGCCAATGCGAGAATGTCTGGAAAAGTTTCGGGGAAATGCACAAATACATACTTAGCAATGGTCTGTTGCTTTTCAGCTTTTTGTTCTAGTAGCTTAACTAATAATCTGGAAATCCCAATAGAACCTCCTACCCCAGCATACGTATCTCTTTTGGGGTCAAGGTAGCCCGTCAATGCCCCATATCTTCCTCCAGCAGCGATAGAACCTAATGCACGTTCCTTTTGGAGTATTGCTTCAAAAACCGTTCCCGTATAATAATCTAATCCACGCACAATTTGAACATCAACCACATAAGGAAAAGTCTGACCATAAGCAGTTTGGAACTGTTCCAATAAAGTAATCACCGTTTGAAGCTCGGTAAGTCCCTCGTGAAATAAAGCCGTATCTGCAAGGTGTTGAAGTTCTCACAGAGAAGAACTATGATATTGAGTAGTAATGAAAGTCATCAATTTTTGGATACTTGTTTCATCCAGAGCAAAATCTTTGAGAGCTGCACGAAAGGTTTCTGCTCCTAATTTTTGGTATTTATCGATGAGAGAAGCTACTGCGGTTGCTGTTTCTGCGTTCATAAACGACAGAAGAAATCCCATCAACAGCTTTCTATTGCTGATATGAAGTACCGGAACATCGTCAATTTGCATGGTTTTGATGATGTGTTGAAGTGTTTGGGAAATCGCAACCAAAATTTCTGCATCATAATACAAATATGCCTGCCCTCCATCCTTTCTCCAAATCACATCAATGTCACATTGAAAAAACTCTCTAAATCTCCCTTTTTGAGTTCTCTCTCCGCGTCGAACGGGCTGAATTTGATACCTTTTGAACGGGAAGGTCAATTCGTGTTCTCTATCCAATACATATCTTGCAAATGGAACCGTTAAATCAAAATGCAAGGCATATTCTTTCAAATCACTTGCTCCTTGAGCCAATCCATAAAGCCCAAAAATCTGCTTTCCTGTCTCTTCTCCATTTTTTGCGAGCAGTACAGCATTTGCTTCCACTGCTGGCGTATGAATATGGGTATATCAAAATTTTTCATAATTGGCAGTAATCGTAGCAACTAATTGGTCAAACACCAGCTGTTCATTGGGACTATACTCGATAAACCCAGAAGGACGAAGAGACATATTTTAAACAGAAAAATAAAACTGACTGAACTATACAGGATTGCGAGTAAATTGCAAGAGCTGATGGGAAACAAGCTCCTAAGCAACAAAAAAAGTAAAAAAAAGCTCTTGAAAACGATAAGATAATTCATACAGTCAAGGACGAATAGATTTTTTGATATATTCTTTATTCTCTAAAATTCACCTCTATGAAACTCGATGGAAAAAGCATTCAAGCAGCAATGATACAGTTGGTAGAAGATTATAAATTTGACCCCTATCAAATCTTGGAAATTTCCAAACTTGGTATCAAATCCGGATTTAAAAAGGATTACCCCGAATATAAAAAGTCTGATGTGGTAGTAGACATCAAAGATGATGGAAGTGTAAAAATCTACAAAGCTACAGAAGTTGTAGAAGTCGTGGAAGATGAAGACACGCAAATCGCCCTCAAAGAGGCTCAAAAAGTCAGAAAAGACGTACAAGTTGGCGAAAAACTTTTGGAAGATATTACGCCAGAACGTATGGAACTTTCTAGGATTGCTGCTCAATCTGCAGCCCAGACGATTAAACAAAGCTTGAAAAATATTGAGAGGGAAAAATTTTACGAAAAGTTCCAAGACAAAGAAGGAGAACTTTTAAAAGCAAAAGTGATTAGAGTGCACGGAGATAGTGTCATTTTGGAGATTGACCAGACCACCGTAGTGCTTCCTCCCGAAGGACAAATCCCCAATAGAACTTATGAACCCGGAGAAGAAATTTTCGTCTTTCTCAAAAGGATTACCAAAGATGCAGGTAGCATTGTATTGGATATTTCTCAGACGAATGGAGATTTTATTGTCGCTATTTTGGAAAAAATTGTCCCAGAATTGGCAGATGGTACCATAAGCGTAGAAAAAATCGCCAGAATGGCAGGAAGAAAAACCAAAGTCATTGTATCTAGTAGTAATGAAAAAATTGACCCGGTCGGAGTAATGGTTGGACACAAAGGGGATAGGATAAATACCGTATTGTCGCTGTTGGATGGAGAAAAAATTGATTTTATTGAGCAGGACAATAACACAGTAGAACTCATCAAAAAACTTTTGAAACCTGCGAACGTACTAAGTGTAGAAGTCAATCCTGATGGGAAAAAAGCATTTATCAAAGTAGAAGAAGACCAAAAGCCTCTAGCCATCGGAAAAGGAGCTTCCAACATCAGACTTGCTTCCCAATTAGCAGGAATGAATTTGGAAATTATTTAAGGGAAATTTTCAACATAATAGTTTTCAAAAAGAAAAAAAGCTGGCGAAACGAAAACCAGCTTTTTATATTGAAGAGACATACTACTTAATAAGCATACCTATCTTCATTAGTATTTCGAGGATACTTCCTCTGAGTTCTTTTCTCATTGGGTCAATGTTTCGCGGGATGATACCTGCTTTCTGTAATGCAAGTAAATGGTTGTGATATCGCCACTGTTCATTGCCTTGATTTGCGTTTCCTCGGAGGAGACGGGAAAGGATAGTGGCGATTTCTGCGGTAGTAATCGTAGTATTAGGAGAAAAAACTGATTTAACCGTTTCTCCATCGGAGTAGTAGCCCATGAGTCCGAGTTGGCAGAGTTGAATGATGAAGGGTTGGAGGTCTGAGGTGGCTTGGTTGAGGTCGGTGAAGGCGTGACACTGTCATTGCGTAACTGGTCATTGTAAATCCGCAGGACTATGGAGGAAAAATCCAGGTATAAGTGGAACTGGATTCTTTCCCGCAGTTAATGCGGGATAAACTGTCGTTCACCGCGTTCGCTCCTCAGAATGACGAGGTGTATTCGAATGACGAGGGACATTCATAAGCTGGGAGAAAGCAACAATCATTTTTGCAATTTCGGCTCTGGTGATGGTGTCATTGAGTCTGGCTTCTAAAAGGGTAGGCATTGTGGTAATGCCATTTTTCAAGGCTCGTTGGTAAGCAATTTGCAGATTATTCTGATCTGCAGGTGAAGAATCTACTCAGTGTTCATCTTCTGGATTTTTCACTTCGGCTTCGTCTTGCTCAGAATGACTTACTTCACACTGTTTATCGTAATAGGAAGGAGAGAAGTCGCCATCAGGAC
>JAISMG010000028.1 GCA_031276875.1 Candidatus Peribacteria bacterium
ATTTGTTGAAAAAATGATTGTAGTAATTGTCTTTCTGACTGTGATACTACTACTGTTTGTTTAGACTATTGTGTTCAAAATGGGGTGAAAGACCCACTTGAAACCTGTGACCCTTCCGACTTAACGAAACAAGGACGAGGAAATAATTGATGTTCCTCTTCTTGTCAGCCCATTGAGCAAGGAAGCACTAATTGTGACACCATCTGTTGACAAAAGGATTGTGACATCTGTCCTGCCGATTGTAATACTACTCAGACTTGTATTGCTCTTTGTGGAAATGGGATTGTAAACTCTGGAGAAGAATGCGATAATGGTGAATTGAATGGAAAAGATGGCAGTTGCTCTACAACGTGTAAACAAGAAGAAAGTCCCTGTGAACGATGTATCGTTGAACAAAATTGTAATAGTTGTCCGTGTCAGTATGCAGATTTTGCTAGTGATATACGCGGTGATGATAAAATAAGAGCAAAATTTCGAGATAAAACAAGAAGTATCTGGTATAGATTTTCTCCAGAAATATTGGTAAATAATTTTATACCCTTATAAGATACTTTCGTATCAAACAAACACTTTTACTCTTCCAAATCATCAAAGAGATGGTTCAACACCTTTTTGGGTTTTTGTTCTCCTTCTCTGGAAGTATGAGGATTTTCGTGTACTACATTCAAAATTTTAGTTCTTTTAGCATTTTTTTTGGCAGACATCCATAAAGAAATAAATGACCAAACCAATCCCACCAATAACAATACTTGAGAACCTATCGCCCAATTGGTTAACGCAATTCTTTCAGAAATGACTCCTACCACTTCTACCGTATCCACAATTCCCATAAACACACTCGTAATAACCCACAAAAACGCAAAATCTACCAACGGTTCATCTTCTCTCAATGCAAAAATATTTATCATAAATCCTTTAAATTTAGTGCTGATATTCCATCCAAAGAGAAAAAGTAAGCTGATACCAATCACAATCAATGACCTCATATACACACTAGAAAAAAGCAATGAATAAGAAGTTCCCGTTACTCCCTTCATTCCACTAATTTTAACGATAGGAGGCAATAAGAGTACTACAGCTAAACAAATAAGATATACCACAAACCATTTTTTGGTATTATTGTAGTTGGAAAATCTTTTTCAAAGTTTTTTGAGGAACTTTTGGGCTTTTTCTACATAATTTCTCATTACGAAAGTATAAAAAATAAAACATACGTATTGGAGTGTATACATTTTGAAAAGAGTATCAAGTCTTTTTTCTTCCCAATTTCTCATAAAAAAAATCCAAAGTATCTGCTATTTTTTCATATGTTTTTCAAATCTTTTTATCGAAGCAATAATTTCTTGTTGAGCTTCCAAAATACTTCCAAATCCTTTTACTTCAATTTTTTCGTATTTATCGTGCTCCAGAATTTTAATCTCTTTAAAAAGCAACAGTAATTCTTCTTTCATATGGTGTCCGAGGTCGTCAATATGATGAATTTCACTAAATCTTGGGTCTACTTCATCGGTAGGCACCGCAATGATTTTTGGGTCATCACCAGCATTATCTTTGGTATACAAAATCCCAATAGCTCTGGCTTGTACGAGACATCAGGTAAACGTAGGATTGGTCATAATCAGGCACACATCCAAAGGGTCTCCATCTCCACAGAGCGTTTGCGGAATAAATCCATAATCACAAGGATAATACATACTGTGATGAATAACGCGGTCAAGTTTAAAACAACCTAATGTGTGGTCGTATTCGTATTTGTTATTTGAGCCTTTGGGAACGTCTATGATGACGTTAATATGACATTGGGATTGGTCCACAAAAGCAGGAATATCATTGATGAGATGCATTGAAACGAAAAGAAGAATAAAAAATCTGTTCTTAGATGATAGCAACTTATACGTATTTAAGGTGGATATGCAAGAGCTAATAACTTTGTGTACAACTTTTACAGTATTATTTTTTACGATAAGGATAAATTTTTTAATGTAAGAGTTAACGTAAATAAAGTATCAAGATAAGATGTCTTTTATTTTAATAGTATTTTGAGTTTTGTCTCTATATAATGCAATATTGCTATCAATGAATAATATATTATTTTAGGAGTAATAATTATTTTTTTATCATTAAATATTCTAAATCGCAATCTTTCCAAATAATATCATTCTATAGGATTGATATATATATCCATATAATTTATAATCTTTTCATAAAACTTTTTTGTTCTTTGTTGAATATTTTGTTTAGAAACTCCAAAATTGGCGTAATAAAATACATTGTAAACTAAAGGTTGTTTTTTTCAGAAAATTTCTTGAAAAAATTCATCGTTATTTAGTCAACTTCATTGTGATGTTCAAGATTTACTTGCTCCATATAAATCAATACGTTTTGAGTTAAGACAAACATTATTTGCAAAAAATCCTTGTTCTTTGGTTTTCTTTATATATTTAGTGATATCTTGACAAACTCAATCGTGGTCTTCAATTCTTCCCTGCAAAAAAACTGTTATATCAGCTAAATTATTCCGATTATTGATAATATGATATAGATAGGTATGTCCTTCTCTTCCAACATTTGGAAGTTTTACTCGTTTTTTTACAAAAAATCTCGGTCAACTTTCATTTCCTTTATGATAAATAATAACTTGCTTTGCATAGGGTTTAATTCGCTCTAAATCTTCATTGTAGTGAGCGATGACAATTTCAAAGTTTTGGTTCATTTCTTATTTTATAAAATCTAAAACATTTTTTATCGTTTTATCCATATCTCGATACCTATAATTTGCTAACCTCCCTAAAAAATGTACGTTTTTTAATGCTTGAGCATCAGCTTGATAGAGTTCTAACATTTTTTTATTTTCAGAACTTTCTACTGGATATGCTTCTATGTCTCATTGCCCGGGAAATTCCTTACAAATCACCGTTCTATCAATATGATATGTTAATGATTGGGGATAAAATTTTTTCATCTCTGTAATTCTGGTCCATTCATAATCATTAGGATAATTTACTACAATATTGTCTTGAAACGACTGTACATTATGCGTTTCCAAATGAAACAAGGTTTTTCTATATTCCAATTTACCATATTTGTAATCAAAATATTCATCTATAGGACTTGTAATAAAAAGCTGATGATATATTATATCGTTAATCATTATTTTATAGTCCATATTAAGTAGAAGTTTGATATTTGGATAATCGAGCATTTTTTCAAACATTTTGGTATATCATTTCGCAGGCATTCCTTGATACTGATGATGTGGGAAATATCTATCATCTCTGGAAATCAGAATGGGTACTCTTTTCATTACTTCAGGATTGATTTCTTCAGCACTAATTCCTCGCTGTTTCATTGTATATTGTTTAAAGATTTTCTCGAAAATATAATCTGCTAAAAATGATAATGCTTTTTTCTGTTCTTGTTCAGCTTTTTCTCTCAGTTCTCCAATAGAAATTTTACTATTATAAGGATAATAGGTTAAAAGAGTTTCTTCTAATTGCTGTGCAAGATAGGGAGGAAATGCGAGATACATTGTAGTAAAATTAAAAGGAATTGGCAATAGTTGTCCATCCAGAAAACCTTTTAGTCTCAGTTGAAAGTTTGTGAACTCTGAAAATCTTTGGATATACTGCCATACTTCTTTCATATCAGTATGAAAAATATGCGGTCCATATTGATGAATAAGAAATCCATTTTCATCGTAATAATCATAACAGTTTCCTCCAATGTGATTTCTTTTTTCGACAATGAGGACTTCCTTCCCCTGTTCAGCAAGCTGTTGAGCAAGGACGATACCTGATAATCCAGCTCCAATAATGAGATATTGTGTTTTCATCAAATATTATAATAGTAAAATAAAACGCAGATATTTATGTTTCAATAATAGAAAGTTGTAGATACAACTTTCTATATATGTTATACATTAATATTTTTTAGTTTTTTCAGAATCCATAATGTTATTATAGGTGGGACAATGATTTCTCCTATTCTAAAGATAAGTGCTTTTATAATATTGTGTGGATAGTATTTTATGTTTTCCCAAAATAATTTGAAAGTAAGTCGCTTTTGTTTTTTATAATATGTTCTCGTGATAGAGCTAGTATTTATTCTATATTTTACTCCATAATCTGATAAATTTGCCATTTTGGATATACGACCAATCCTCAGTCGTAATTCGTAATCTTCTACTAGATTCCATAATGGATTATAGCTTCCTCCAGCTTGTTGCAAGGCAGTTGTTCTCATAACAATACTAGGATGTACAAAACAATTACCAACCAGCATATTTTTTCTAATACTTGTATCAGTAGGATGTCTTGTAAGTCTATATAGTTCATTCTCATTTTCATTTATAATAATTGCATTTGTGCCAATAAGTCCATAATCAAGATGCGTTTCTAGAAAGGTAATTTGCTTTTCCAATTTATTAGAATGAAACCAAATATCGTCATCGTCTATTCTTGCAATATATGTTCATTTTGCGATTGTTAAAGCTCTATTGAGCGTTTTTGTAAGCTTTAAATTTCTTTCATTTTTTACATACAGAATTCTTTTATCTTTGTTTGCAAACTCTAAAATCGTTGTTTCAATACCATTCGTAGAAGCATCATTGATGATAATGAGTTCAAAATGTATATAAGTCTGACTAAGAACAGAATTGATACTTGCTGAAAGTCGTTTAGCATTCCCATTATAAGTGGGAAGAATGATAGATACGAGAGGATTAGTCATTTTTTTTGCAAATCATAAGTAAAGTATTAGTATTATATCTAAATATTTTGGCCATTAACAAATAGAAAGGATATATCAGTTTTTTCCACCAGTTTAAATTGATATATAAGTACTCGTCTAAAATCGTAAAATACCCCTTGAGTACCATCAATTTATTAAACTTCAAAAGATTATATAGATATCCATACGAGAAATATACTTTATGATCTTCATGGAGAAATTCAAAACCGAGCAAGGACTGAATAAAAGCGTATAGTGAGTGTGCATTAGGGGTGGAAATAATCAATAAAGTATCTTTTGTCATCCCCTGCTTGATATTAGTCAGAGCAATTTCTAAATTCATCAAATGTTCAATCACTTCTCAAAAAACAATAACATCTGGTGTAAAATTAAGATCTTGTAAGCGATTCATATCAAAGGCTATTAGCTGAGAATTTGGAAATTCATTTCCTTTATCCGAGAGAAACTTTATGCTTTCTGTATCTATATCAATCGCTAATTGAGAGATACAAACTTTATCAATTTCTCTATATAATAAAGGTCCTATTTCCCCTTGATATTTGGCTTTGGTATAGGGAGCATCTGTGGCTCCAATATGTAAAATTTTTTTTCCCTTGCAATATTGCAAGATTACTTCATTTCTGGATGAAGCAAAATTTTTTGGATAGATGATTTTCATGTGCGTTAAGAGGAGAAGATAAAAGATTATATTTTGATTCGAGGCTGTGGTATTATATCATTGTTTTCATTTGATATTGTCCATAATTTAGGGGCAATGATGATTTTTTCAGGATTGGCATTCAACCAAGCTCCTCGTCGAGAAAAAGAAGAATTGGCAATAATATTATGTTTGCATTCACTCATCAATCTCATATCTTCCCAACTATTTTTGTTTTGATTATTATTGATATATATATCATTATTAAAATGTTGTTTTACTCGTTCCATATCATCGGAAAAAAAGAAAAATATTGGATTGTTCACCTTACCTTTTATAAGGTTAATTGCTTGTTTATACCATTGTAAAGAGAGATTTCCGTGATATTGAGGATTTTTCCCTTGTAGGTAGTCTCCTCTGCGAATATGTATACTTACAGAATTTGTTGTTCTGATTTTTTCAAGGAGTTTTTTATTTTCTCCTGTTGGTGGTAAATGAAAAGTAAAATCTGATTTTATTTCTTTTTCATAGTCTTTAAAATATTTTTCAGTTTGAAAAAATCCATCTACATATCAGTTGACAATGTTCGTTAATGCTGGGGTAAAGGCAAATGAATTTTCACTGTAGTGATACATATTTAATTGTTTCCAAAAGCATTTTATCATACATCTCCATCCTCCCGCGAGAACATAATTGTGAGGTTTTCGTCTTTCATATCGTGGAATTTCTTCTTTTGATGCGTATTTTTTTTCAATCTCGAAAATTTCTAGTTCGTATGGACGAAAATATCTTTCGTATTCAGAAATATCGAGTTTAAAGTCTACGTTATTTCTTAAAGCTGTAGCTTTTGCAAAGGCATATTGAAACATTTGATTTCCTAGTCAACATTGAAGTTTTACGATGATAGACATGTTATTCTTTTTAAATTTAAAAGAGGTTATTTCTTTTGTAATTCAAAGATACCGCATCAATAGTTACATCCGCAACTATTTTTAATTAGCTTTTCATCTAATGCTATGTTAATATGTAAAATTCCCTGATCATCCACATAGGAAAAATCTTTAAGTTGATAGGTGTATAAGTTGATACATGTATCCATCAAATAGCGAAGAGAAAAAACTCTATGAGCATTAAATTCGATTCTCTGAGGATTTCCTATTGGTACTGAAAAATAAAAAGTTCCTCATTTTTTCAACATAGAAGTGATGCTCTTCAATCCTTTGAGATGTCCATTGATGTCCAGTGAATCTCAATATCTTCCTAGACCAAAATGCTCAATTGCATGTAGAGAGGAGATACTATCGCAATAATTTTCATATTTCGAATCCAGTTGCATCAAATCTCCTTGAATAAAGGTTATATTTTGTACTTGGTTATAATTTTTACGAATATCAAATACCTCAATAGGTCTAAATGATGCCACATGGGCAACAAATCCATCTACACGAGAACCAACATCTACATGTTTTTTGGAATTAGCTTTATAGATTTTTTGAGCGATGAGCAGGTCCTGATGAAAATAGTCTCATTTTGCTGTGCCTCCGTCCTCTTCTTTATCGTGTAAACAAGGATGATTGAAAGTAATTTTAAATTCTGTTAGTTTTGCTTTTTTGATATGTATACTATCTCTGATATACCATCCAATATTTTTAATCGCTCCTAAAAAATGAAGAGGGATAAATCCAAATTGGACTAAATAACGATAGATGGTTAATAAAAATCTTCCAGGTCTGGATAAAAGAAATTTTTTTAAAGAGGACATGTTTGATAGTGTAAAATATAAAAAAACAGTAACATTAACTTATTTCAAATGGTGATTTATTGTGTAGTTCACATCGAAACGAACTAAACTCATTGCGAGCTAAAATAAAACTCATTGAGGTGGTAATAATCTTAATATGATTATTAAAGAATAAATTGTAAAACAAAGTTTCTGCCCCATAAATAGGTATTCAAAAGTAAACACCGATAGTGTAAAAAACTGCTGCAATTTTTCATGTGAACCGTCGAATTTTTTTATTCTTCAAAGTACGACTACTGAGGATAGTCGCTAAATTGATGATAATATAGAGTGGTTTTTTATATCGTGCTAACTCATCTGTTCCTAAATTTTCTATAAAATTATCAAAGCAATTTAACAATGGAGAAATAGATTGTTCGTTTCCAATTATAGGTTTAGAATTGATAGGAATCATTCCATCAGGCAAAGAAGTATACGAAACTTGAATGCTATTAGTTGGCTTTCCAGCCATTGGAATAATAGTAAGGATATTTTTTCACATTATTTATATTCCAATAATTTAAAAATTGCCAAAATAAGTCTATCCGGCAATAACTGTAAACACCACAAACAAAAGTGATATATCCTATCTGATAAAGAAGGATGCAGTGAACGATAAGCTTTTTTTTGTACTCAAAGCGTCCCTTTTATCGTTCCTTTCACTTTGCTTGATTTCACTTGTCCCTTTCTAATCCTATATTTCAGTAAATTGACAGGCAGATTTTTAATCTTATATCCTTTAACAAACATTTTCACTCGTAAATCGTAATCTTCAACATAGGGAATATTTTGATACCCTCCTACCTCCAAAAAATGACTTTTTCTTATCATCGTTGTGGGATGAGAAACGGGTGATTTTTTCAGAATTATTTCTCTGATACTATCCGTGTAATTTCTCTGTCCAATCACCTTTCCCTCTTCATCAATAATCACATTATTTCCTGCCACAACTCAAAAATCTTTGTGTTGTTCCAAAAAATCGTATTGCAATTGCAATCTTTCAGGAAAACTACTATCATCACTATCCTGACTAGCAAGATAATCAGTAGTAGATAAAGCAATCGCTCTACTTTTCGTAAAAGCGACTCCAAAATTTTTTTCGTTCCTGTACAGTTGTATTCTGTGGTCTTTTTCTGCATATTCTTGTAAAAGCTCATAACTTCCATCCGTACTACAATCATCAATAATAATAAATTCAAAATCATTCAACGTTTGACTGAGAATACCTTCTACTGCCTCGCCTAACCATTTTTTTGTATTAAAAACGGGCATAACAACAGAAACAAGAGGTCTTGTCATTGGAAGGATTTTCGAGAACTAAAAAAGGCAACTTACGATTGATCGAGTTGCCACACTGTTGCACGAACCCTTCCAGAATTTAGGCGAGTTTGCGGATCAAACGCAAGTCGCCTTTCAGCTCTGGGAAAGTTCGAGTTTGTTCTCGGTACAACATTGTGGCAAATTTTTTATACGAAAAAAAAAGCTGATTACAATAGAAAATGATAGTAAGTTAAATAAACTCCACCTGACCACAAAGATAGGAGTATTGAACTAAGCGGTAATCCACAACAGCAATTTTCCCATATCTATTTACTTTTCATATCGTACTTCATATCAACTTGTTCCTTGGTTGCTAATATAATTTCTGATTGTTTGTTCTCCCGCAAATGCTCATACAGTATTCACATAATAATCACTTGTCCATAATTTTCATCACCGTAATTGTTTCTTCAATTTTCATCAACATTTTTGGAAAAGATAATTGAATGATTTACTTTTTAGTATTGTAACAATCCTTGTATGTAATTGTCATACTTGGTAATCCCTATATTAGAAAATGTACATGGTCATCGTCTGACCCTATCTCTAAAAAGTACATTTCATATAACTCCTCTATCTGTTCACATATTTCCAATAAATATTTAAGTACTTCTTCAGTAAATATTTTCTTCCTAAGTTGCTATAATTTTTTGTCCTCGACCTCAATGTTCGTATAAATATATTTACTATATTGTCAATATGATACAAAATATTTTCTCAATATTCTATGTTTTCTTCCTTCTCAATACTTGAAAAAAAAATCTTTTCGACTATAATAAACATGCCATAAAAAATGCTAACCTTTACTTTTCCGAAAACTCCTATGAACAAAACCAAAATCATTGCTACTATCACCGATGCTTACACGAAAGAAAAGCTCATCGCTATTGCTCAGGCTGGCGTAAATATCGTCAGACTTAATTTTTCTCACGCTAAACACCCCACCACTAAACCGCTTATTGACCTTATTCATCAGCTGAATAAACAAGGAACGACCAATTTGGGAATTTTACTCGACACGAAATGACCCGAAGTCAGAACAGGAGAAAGAGACCAGCCGTATTTGTACCAGAGAGATGAACAGTTTAGAATTTTCACCGACCAGACAAAAATGACAGAACATTCTGATATGTTTTGTGATTATGCTTACTTACTGGAAGATATGAAGGTTTGAGATACTATCGCCATAGAAAGCGGACTAATGAATGTCGTCGTGCAGGAAGTGCATTCAGACTTTCTTCTAGTGAAATCTGAAAATACCTGCGAAATCGGCAGTAGAAGACATATGAATTTTCCGGGCATTTCGCTCAGACTTCCCGGATTAACAGAAAAAGATAAAGCTGACCTCATTTTCTGACTAGAGAATGGTATAGATTATGTAGCAGCTTCCTTTATCAGAAATCAACACAATCTGGAAGAAATCAGAACCTTTTTGACGGAAAGTATCCAAACTGTGAAAACATTTGAAGCTACCACGCCAACATTTCCTCAGATTATCGCGAAAATCGAAAATCAAGAAGGGATTAGTAATCTGGAAGAAATCGTCAAATCTGCCGATGGCATTATGATTGCAAGAGGTGATTTGGGAATCGAAACTCCTATCAATCAGCTCCCCTATTATCAGAAATATATTTTGGATGTATGTTTCAAATACGGGAGAACGTGCATTATGGCAACAGAACTTTTGAAAAGTATGACCAATTCTCCTTTTCCTACCAGAGCAGAAGTATCTGATGTATATAATTCTGTGATTGCCAGAGTGGATGCCGTAATGCTTTCTGATGAAACCGCCATTGGAAAATTCCCCATAGAAACCGTCAAGCTAATGAAAGAAACCGTTGAAGAAGCTGAAAAGCATACAATAAATAAACATAAAGATTTTGATATTCAGAGAGAGGATGAAGCCTCTTTGGGAAAGAAATTGCTCGTAAAACACGCACTTTTTCTAGCTGATGAATTGAAAGCAAAATGTGTGATTGTCTTTACTCATACGGGAAGTCTTGCCAAAATGGTAGCAGGATTTAAGCCCAATCAAAATGTTTTTGCTTTTACTCCTTATCCTGAGATTATCAATTTGATGCGTATCTTATTTGGCATTCAAGGGATGAAAATGAAACAGCGAGCCGACCACACTACGGAAAATCAAGAAATAGCATTACAAATGTTGTTAGAACAAGGACTGGTAAGCAGTGGAGATAAAATTGTCATCATTGCAGATAAAAAGAGAGGAGAAAAAACTGACCCCCTCATTAGAGTGACGATAGTAGAATAATACATTTTTTTGTATTGCAATTGCTAGTAAAATATATATTTTGTACTTGCATCAAAAAATGATAATAAAGGACATACCATTCTAATTGAAAAAATAATATGTTAGTAATTATCACAGCAACAAAATAATTTCTTTTTACTCTTATGTTTCCATCAATAATGACCAACACACCAACACTCACCACCAACTTCACCGAAAAAGCCAAAACCATTTTGACGGCACTCGGTTTTGAAATTAACGAAAATACCGTTACTCCTCCCTTATGGAGATGACCAGAAGATATTACCATTCCCGAAGATATTACTGAAGAAGTGGCAAGAATTCGAGGATATGAGCATATCGACAATATTCCAGCCAAAACAGAGATAAAAAATCAGACTTTTGAACCAATGGTTGAGGTGATAAGAACCACGGAGCAATGTTTGGTAGAAAAATGTAGACTTACACAAGTAGAAACCTATCCTTGGGTAAGCGAAAAGATAGTAGCAGTGTTTACTTCACTTGAACTGTGATTTCTCAAACTCCAAAATCCCGTTAATCCCGAATGTCCCCTGTTGAGAGACAGCTTTTTGTATCAGTTTATCCAAATCGCCACAAAAAATGCGAAATTTTTCGATGAATTCTGAATTTTCGATACAGGGAAAATCCGAACTAATGAGCAAGTACACAATGATGAAGCTCCACATTATGCTAAAGCTCACATCAATGAACAGTTTGCAACGGGGATTTTGCTCTACAAAAAATCAACGAAATCCTGGGAACAAGACACGTTATTAGAAGCGAAAGGTATCGTACAAACCTTGCTGACTTCATTGGGATTACATCAAGAGGTGAGCTATCAGCAGACTTCTTTCTCTTATTTTCATCCCAAAAAGCAGGGAAAGATTATGTATCAAGGACAACAGATAGGAAAAATCTGAGCATTCCATCCTTTGACCTTGAAAGAGCATAAAATCCCAGAAAATGCCAATACCTGTTTTGTTGAACTCAATCAAACGGTAATTGAACAGATAAAAAGCCAAGGGGAAGAAAAAACCTATGGCTATGAAACCACCCAAGACCAGATTGTACGAAGAGATTTGAGTTTTGTGGTGGAGGAACAGTCAGATTTTTCAGAGCTGTTTAAAAGAATACAGTCTCTTTCTGAGATTAAAGAGGTAGAAGTGTTTGACCTCTATCAAGGTGAGAATTTACCCGAAGGGAAAAAGTCTATTTCGATTAAGATTAAGATAGTGGGAGAAGGGAATATGACTACCGAACAAATCAATGAAGTAATGCAAAAGGCGATAAAAAAAGCTGAAAGTGTTGGTGCGGAATTGAGAGGATAATGAAAGTTGAGTTTTTGTTATTATCACTTGTAAAGGTCTTTCCCACCTTCTGTCAGTCAGTAAGTAGGGACTTCTCACCATTTTTTTGTATTTCGTTTCTGAATGACAATGCTTCCTTTGTATTCTTTTAGTCGTTATTACCAATCGTATACGCACGTTGACGGAAGAGGAATACTTGAAACATTGTAACAGATACAAAAAGTAATGTAAGAATGAATTAAATGAATTCATACCTCATAAAAATTAAATCATAATTTCGACTTGATTTTTGTGTTCATATAATTATCATTCTTTACGACGTTAAATGTTTTGGTGAGTTATGAATTGGTATATCTCTAAAAAACCTCTTCTAAAAGAGGGTGTGTAGCTCAGGGGTTAGAGCAGTCGGCTCATAACCGATTGGTCGTTGGTTCGATTCCAACCACGCCCAAGTCGAATGCCCGACACTAAAAAAACTGGTCTTATCGTCTAGTGGTTAGGACAGGAGACTTTCAATCTTCTAACCGGGGTTCAATTCCCCGTAAGACCGCCATTTTAAATGGTGAATACTGGGGTGGTAGTTCAGCTGGTTAGAACGCCTGCCTGTCACGCAGGAGGTCGACGGTTCGAGTCCGTTCCATCCCGCCATCTTAAAATGGCATAAAAAATCTCTTGAAAAAGCTGAGCAAAAATGTATAGAAAATGTCGCATTATGCGGGTGTAACTCAATTGGCTAGAGTTCCTGCCTTCCAAGCAGACTGTTGCGGGTTCGAGTCCCGTCACCCGCTCCAAACGATATTTTACCACTGTCAAAGTGGCTAAACATACTATGCAGAGCTGAGATTTGAGGAGTTTGAAACCCCTCATTTTTTGTCTATCATAATAGCAAAAGAAATGCAGTTTCATTGATAGGGTTATCTTCAATTTGTTGTTGTACAGGTTCCTTTTCTTGTTCCCATAATGACCGTTCTTCTTTCAATTTTTGGATGAGTTCAATTTTACTTAGATTTTTTCTACTACTGTCATTTTAATGTTGCTGGAACATTCTTTGTAATCTTCCTTGACAATACATTGTATTTTTGTATGCTCTTTTTTGAGAATACCTTATCTCCAACATCTTTATCTTTTCATAGATGAATATGAAAATTCTGAATAGCTTTGACACAAAATTAGATGAACACGAACTATTGGAAGCCATTAAAAAATATGGAACAGGAAATGCTATTTTGACCAAAAGGCATTGGGTATTTCTCATTGCTCCTCTTTGTCGATTGGCTACAGCTATGCTCCTTTTTTGTATTTCTGTTTTGTTTTCTTGGTATCAATATTATGATATTCATCCTTCCATTTTTTGGAGTGTAAGTAGTGCACAATTTTCTGTCACTTTAATTTGGATTATTCATAGTGTGCAAATCATTTTTCATATGATTAGAAAATATAGAGGCAGAATATGCCAAGAAAAAATAACTTCTCAAGAGCTCAAAGAAGGGAAATTTGAATGGTATCTCAGACACAGCTTTCTTTCTCTCGTTTTGCAAATGATACTGATTTTTGTAGATATTGTTTTAGCACTCATTTTTCATATCAGTGCGTTAGAAAAACGGATGACTATCATTGGAGGAATGTGTATCAATGGTTTTTTTCTCATAGGAATTTACTTTACCATATTTAAACTCATTGATTATGAAATGGATTTCAATATTTTCACTCCCGAACAGTTTGTCATTTATAGGCAACACGGGATTTTGAAAACTGAAACTACCAGTATTGCTACTTCTACCGTTAAAATGGTAAAAGAGGTAAAACAAGGGTTTTGGGGTGCATTGTGGGGATATGGGAAACTTTCCATTCATCCAGAAGGTGGAGCAAATAATTCACCTCCCGTTAGGATTTCTTATGTAAGTAGACCAGAAATTTTAGTGAAAAAGCTGAATGCTTTTATCGACGAGAGCAAAAGAATGAGAGAAACTCCCTTATCCTAATCAGACTTTAAAAGTTTTCTGGGAGCTGCTTTTGAAAGCAATGTTGAGGAAACAGTTGTTTCAAAAACAATTTACGATGGATATCACTTACTCCAAATTTGGCAATAATTGCTCTATGAAAAGCGGTTCCATACCCTTTATGTTGAGCAAAAGCGTAATTATGATATTTGGAAGGTAATGAACTCATCACGTTATCACGAGAAACTTTTGCCACAATAGAAGCCATAGCAATTTCTTTTATCTTGGCATCACCCTTAATGATGGTCATAATGTCCAATGTAGGAAAGGTGTTCTTGAGACGAAAATCTCTATTCCCATCAATAACAAGGTGAAAATGTATCTGCTGTGTTGTGCTTAATTGTAAAAGCGTATCACGAAAGGCTGAATATGAAGATGGAATTTGTAATTTTCCTTTCATCACTTTTCTTGTCATTAGTGCCAGTCCTCTTGTAATTGCCAGATTAAGAGCATTGGTAATACCGTAGGTATCGATTTCTGTAGCTGTAGCAAAAGCAGACAAAGCAATTAGCTTTTTTTGTTGTTGAAGCGATTGAATATGAGCAAAGCATGTTTCTCTTTGTTGCTGAGATAATTTTTTACTGTCTTCAAAAATGCTGACTTCTAGGCGGGTAAGTGTTTTATAAGGAAGAATAAGTCCTACATAGAGAGGTCAAGCCAAAGGTCATCTTCCTGCTTCGTCAATGTAGATTGAAAAATGTTGTTGCATAGCATGGAGTATATCAAATTGTAAAGAAAAAGCAAACTCCTTACATAAAACAGCGAGGGATATCTGCCTTTCGCTGTTTTCGTTCGCTTAATTTAGTCTTCCTTCTTTTCCTGCATTTCGTAAAATTCCAAGACATCACCGATAATAATCTTTTTTCCGACTTTGACTTTCATTCCACAATCCTCTCCAGCAATGACTTCTTTTACTTGGTCTTTATTTCTCTGCAAGGACAGCATTTCCCCTCCAGAAATTATTTCTTCTCCTCTGAATACTCTAAATTTCAGCTTATTTTTCACCTTTCCTTCTATCACCAATCCTCCAATCGTCATTTCTCTGGTTTCTGTAAAGAAAATCGCCAACACGTTCAGCTTTCCAACTACTACCTCTTCCTGCTCGATTTCCACCATTCCCAATAACAGATTGGACAGATAATCGGTTAATTCATAGATAATATCAAATGATTTGATTTCCACTTTGTGCTGTTCCGCTTTCTTTTTCAGCAGACTATTGATACTTACATTAAATCCAATTAAAAGAGATTTAGAAACCTGAGCTAACGATACATCACTTTCCGAAAAATGTCCTACATCGCTATGTACGATTTTTATCACCACATTTTTTGGTAATTGTAATCCTTGTACCGCTTGTAAAAGAGCTTCCAAACTACTTGCTCCTTCCGCTTTTAAAATCAGCCTTAATTCTGATATTTTGTTTTCACCTGCTGATTTCAGTTGAGCTAAGAATTCTTGTACGGCACCTTCAGCAGATTTTCCTCTCTCTTGAGCTTGAATTTTGGCAACTTTCATTTGTGCTTCTTTTTCATTTTGCACAACTTCTACAATTCTTCCTGCTTCGGGCAATTCTGGAAATCCCAAAATCTGTACGGGTTCTCCTCCAACGACTTTTTGGATGGGTTGTCCTTTTCGGTTCTGCATTCTTTTTACTTTTCCGTACGTATTGTAAGCGAGTACAATATTTCCCATTTGAAGGGTTCCCGTCAAAATGATAACACTTGCGACCACTCCTTGTTTGGGGTCTTTGTAACTATCTACGACAACGCCTACTGCTGACCTATGAGGATTATATTTCAGTTCTAGCATTTCTGCTTGTAAAAGTACCTGTTCCAACAGTTTATCAATACCTTCCCCTGTTTTGGAAGAAATGCCAATGACGGGCGTATCTCCTCCCCACGCTTCAGGAGTCAATCCTTGAGCAGCAATATCTGCGATGATTTGGTCAATATTTTTTCCCGGTTTATCAATTTTGGTAATCGCAATAATAACCGGTACTCCAGCGGCTTTGGCGTGGTTGATACTTTCAATGGTTTGAGGCATTACGCTGTCATCTGCTGCGATAACGATAATCGCAATATTCGTAAGTTTTGCACCTCTGGCACGTAAAGACGTGAAGAGTTCGTGTCCGGGAGTATCAATAAACGTGATTTTCTTTCCGTGGTATTCCACGACAGAGGCTCCGATAGATTGCGTAATCCCTCCAGCTTCTCCTTCTGCTACTCCAGTTTTTCTCAGATAATCCAAGAGCGAAGTTTTTCCGTGGTCAACGTGTCCCATTACCGTTACGACAGGAGCTCTTTCCAAACGTACAGGAGCTTCTTTGTCCAAATCCAAAATTTTCTGCAAATCCCCACTCATAAAACTTTCCATATCCAGTTGGGTTTCATTTTTTTTCACCTCTACATTAAAATCTGTTCCAATCAACATTGCCGTATCAAAATCAAGGGAAGAGTTAATACTGGTCATAATCTTATTTTCCATCAGCTTTTTCATTACTTCTATGACCGGCACTCCCATTTTTTCAGAAAATTCTTTCACCGAAATTTTTTCGTCCATAAAGAGTTCAAATTTTTTTACCAGATTTGCTGAAGTAGTAGCTTCTTTTTGTACTTTAGGACTATCGGAAATGCGAACAGGTTTTTCATTTTTATGGTGGTTATCATTGCGTTCATTACGTTTATCGTTATTGCGAGCTGGAGCAGGTGTTCCTCATTTTCTATGTTCATTTTTATGAGGAGAAGTAGGATGAGAAGGTTTCCCATTGGTTTCTTCCATTCTTTTTCTGGCTGCATCAAAGACATCTGATGAACTTACCCCTTTATCTTTGGGAGTGTAAGTGCCTTGCTGAATATGTACGTTTCCATTGGGTTTTTTATGGTGATGAGGTCTATGAGGTCTTTCTGTTCATTGTTTTTCTGGTCATTTTTTCTCGTTTCTTTGTTGCGATGGCTGGGAAGGTGTAGGTTCTCTTTTTTCCTTCTTTTCACGAGGCGAAGCAGAGCGAGCTGCAACATCAAAGATATCTACTTTAGACGTCGTAATGGTTTCATTTTTCCCAAAAAACTCATCTAAATCAATTTTTTCTTTAGCTTTTTCTTCCTGTTTGGAAAATCCTAATCCGGAGAGAAAACCGCCACCGCCAACGCCAATTTCATCAGATTTCAAGACTTTGTCTTCTTTTTCGATAGGGGACGTGGTAGTAAAATTTTTGGGAAGTTTCGCAACAAAGGTTTGCATTTTTTCAAGATTTGCATCGCTTACGATAGTGGTTTTATTTGAAAAAGGTTTACCTACAACTTTCTCATAGAGCTTGGCGAAAAGGTCTTTTTCTATGTGGAGCATCTTAAGAGCATCTGAAATACTTGGCATACAGCAATACAAAAAACAATAAAAATCTGACGTTATATGTAGGGATTTTGTTTACAAATGCAAGAGGAAAGAGGAAATTTTAAGCATTTGGATAAAGAATGTAAGAGAGGGGTTATTTTTTTCGAAAAGATATAGGATTAATACTTCGAAAAGATATAGGATTGAGATATTCTTCTAGTAAGGAAGAATTGATAGTTAGAGGAATTCCTATAGGAATTTCTGAATCAGCAAAACCATTAGATTCTAAAATAATTGTGCATATTTCGTCAATATTGGCTTTTTCTTTAAAAACTTTTTGTTTATCTCTCGCTTCTCTTACTTGAGCATATAATGATTTTTCTTTAGTAACTTGTATTTCTCATAAAGAATTTATTTGTCTTGGTGTCTGGAGATATTGTGATAGTCCTTGAACGACGCTCGCATATCTTATTCAATCATAAATTATTCCAGTTTTCTTTTTTCATCATAAAATATCTATATAGTTTATTTTATATACGGGGTCATTAGTAGGTTTGGGATTATATCTTAATCAGAGTTTTTTTGCACAATATTTCTGGAAGTCAAGTAAAGTTTTTGCATTAGATTTTTGTAATAGTTCGGTAAGTGTTCCTATACCAGCATTATAAGCAAAATGAACAAAATACTGAAATTCAGGAGGAGTAAGATTTATATTATATTTTTGTATAATGTTTTTTACATATTTTGTTACAATAAATTTATGATATATGTATGAAAGGATGATATTATCTATAGGATTTTCTTTTTTTAAATTCAATAATTTTAATGAAGGATATTGTCTATATATTTCTGTAATTGCAGTATTCGTCAGCTGTCCGTAACCAATAGCACCACTAGATGAAATATTACTATGTGTTAACAAAGTTTCTTTGATAAAAATAGGGAGTAAATATTCAAAAGAAAAATCTCCATTAAAAATTTCCTTTAATTTTGGTATATTTTCTATCTTTCCTTGAGCTTTTCTAAAATCACGATGAGCGTCTATATATTTGATATTAAGACTATAAACTCTCATTGCGAGGTTATCATTTGACTTTTGTGTGGGGAAAATATTATTGGAATTTTTAGGTTGTTCTGGCACACTTTTTTTTCATTGAGGAATGCCATTTATCTTGCTGATTACATCCGATTTTTCGAGTCACGAAGTCATATTAGTTACTTGTGTTTTTCCATAACTTTTATCTTTGCCTTTTTGAACCTTCTGAATTCCATCTGTTCGCTCATTTTTTATAGCTTTCAAATTTGCATCAAATTCTCACATAGCAACATTAGGATCAAAGAGGGTGTAATTATTAGGTAATCATAATTTTTCCCAGTTCACGTAATAAGGATCTCGTTTACGTCATCTAAAAGGTTTATTTTCTTTATTAGATTTTTTAGGTTTTGTATAAGCAATCTGACTATGAGTTAAAATATCAGAGACTTTTAATTCTTCTCAATTTCCCTTTTTATAAGTCTTTGCTATCCATTTTAATAATTTTTGAAGAGACTCATATTGCGGATCAGTTCGTTCTATTCCACCTCAAGTTTCTACCTCAATTCATATAGATTTATTGGTAAAATCTTCCGTAGCAAAATCTCCCCATTGAGACACCCCCGCATGAGTTAGTCATACTACTTGACCTTTTATGAAGTTTCTTAAAATTTCTCAATTCGGACGTATTACGAATTGTGCTGGAGCTCCATTGTTTTCTATATTTTTTTGAGTAAATCAGTTCCCTGCCGTACTATGTAATACTATTTTTTCCACAGTTGTTATTTTTTTTCCACTATTTAAAGGAGGTTGTGGCTTCTTTGCATTTACTATAGTCATAGAGGGATTTCCATCAATATTACTATACATTTCTGTAATTTTCTTATCTCCCTGAGTTTCATATTTTTCAGCCATGCCATTGATATTAGCGTATTTTTTTCATGATGTAAATCTTTCTTTGTTTTCTGTCAGAGGATTGTTTGTATTTTCTTTATTTTCTGTTTGTCTTAATACATCAGCATTGTTAGGATTTTGTGATATTTTATTTCATTCTTTAATTTTTTCTACTCGTTTTTTATTGTAGACTAGTTTTTCTCATTGCTTTAAATTATCATCCTTTTTATTATTTATTATCTTTAAATATTTTATTAGTTCATTTACTGTTGTATCATCTGCACCTAAAGAACGAGCTATTTTGGAAAGAGTATCTCCTTTTTGCACCGTATATTCTGTATTAGTTTTTTCTGTTTGCTGTTCTGTAGGTCTTTTACTTTGTATTTCTTCTTTTAGTGGCGAGATTCCTGCGATACTTTCAGCCTTTATAATATTTTCTTGTTGAATATTATAGGATAAGGAAGATAATTGTGTAGTAAAGAGGGTATTTGTTCGTTGGAATTCAGTTTCAGGAGCTTGGGATTTTTCTATATCAGCCATTACGATTTTTTTATAAAATAAAAGATTATTTATTTGTCTCATAGGACCATATTACTCATTTGGGAAAATTTTTTCGTCCAAGAGGAATGGTATAGATTTCCGGATTCATTAGTTCGGAAAGAGTAACAGCTTTTTGTTGTCCATTTTCCCCAGAAAGTCACGGATTTCAGGGATTGAGTCAATTTTTCCCTTGATTCCCTTGGGTTCATTCAATACATTTTTTTGCATTTCTTAAACCGTCTTCATTAAAATGAAGAAGTACAATACTTCCATTAGCCAACTTATTTCCGTTATTTACTGGTGCATCTTTATTTTCCTTTACGAGAGAAGGATCTGTATATATCCATCAAATAGGCAAATATCCATGTTTTTTCAAAACATTTAAAAGCTCTTGTTTTTTTGATCGTCCACCTCCTCATCCTCCAGGAAAGCGGAAAAATGGATATTCTATTTTCATACGTATAAGATTATCTCTTCATAGATACTTTTCATACATTTCTTCTCGTTCTTCAATTTCTTTTTCTAAAGTTAAAGGGGTGAGTGAATAATTATGACTGACAGTATGATTACAAATTTGATGTCCTTCAGCTATCGCTCTTTTTCGTAATGTTGCTTTGTACTTTATATTGTTGCCTGTGATGAAAAAGGTGGCGTGAATTTCATTTTCTTTGAGTAAATCTAAAATTTCACTTACAAAACTATTTCCGTCATCAAAAGTAAGTGCAACTTCTTTCTTTGTAATATCTCATAAAATAATCGGTTCTGTGATTTTTTTTATAAGTGCTTTATAAGGACTTTCTTTTTCTTGTTGTTTTTCAATTTTTTCTTTTTGCTTTTGTTGGTTTGTTTCTTCTTGTGCTTTTATTTTAATCTTTTCTTGTTCAATTATTTTTGCTTTTTCTTGAGGATTTTCTTTTTTGTTTTCTGATATAATAGTATCTTTTAGGGTTTTTAGCCCTTGCTTCAATAGATAATTTGTAATAAGGGTATTTATTTCTGTAGTACTATATCGTAAAACTGTTCCGTAACGGATATGGTTACTATCTTTTATTGGAGTTTGTGTATTTTTATTATTTGTATAAAGTATTATATATTCAGCAAGTATCTGCTTTAACAGTCAATCTTTTTCATATCCGATTCCTCCATTTTGAGAAATAATGTTTTCTATTTCTTTACCTATTCCTTCTCCTGATTGTAGTAAAGTAAAAGATTTATCTTCAGGATGTTCTATTTTATTAATATATATATCACTATTTTCTTTTTGAAGTTTTGTTTTTCAATGTTCGGTTGATTGTTTACTTTTAGGGTATATATCATCCCCATTATTATGATTTTCTAGTATCATTGGTATAAAAAGAAAGAAATAAAATATTCTTACATTTTTGCAATAAATCTTCTACTATATTATACTCAATTCCTTTTCATTTGTCAAATTTTAATGTAGAAAAATTGATTCCTTTTGTTATCTCGGTTCTTATCTAAGTTTTTTCTTCTTTTCAAGGTTAGCGTAACTTACGATAGTGGTTTTATTTGAAAAAGGTTTACCTACAACTTTCTCATAGAGCTTGGCGAAAAGGTCTTTTTCTATGTGGAGCATCTTAAAAGCATCTGAAATACTTGGGATACAACAATACAAAAAATAATAAAAATCTGACGTTATATGTAGGGATTTTGTTTACAAATGCAAGAGGAAATACCTATTTCAAAGTAAATTGCAACTGAAAATGGAAACAACCATAAACTATGGGGAAACGTGCCCCCTCTATCTATTCCTTTTTTCGTTTTTACCCCTTTATCCTTTTAATCCTATGAGAGGGTCTCAAGGTGCTTGTATAGTAGCAGGAGTAGACACTCATTGCTTTACTGGTAATGCTGGTTGTGGTTTTATTTTATTAGTATCAACTTTTAAAAAAAAACAAAAAAATTCTTAAGAATGAAAAAAAGGGGAGGGTACATACTCTTTTTTCCTCCCCTTAAGCAACTTTGTAAAAGTTATCACCGAAAAAACCGGCGGAATGCAGTATAATCAATAGTAACTAAAAGTCAAGTAAATATTTTTTACGCTTCTTTTCTCTCCAAAATGCACTTTGTCTTGTCAAAAATTTCTCGTCGTCAGCATTGAGCAAAAAATATTTCACACTTTCTTCCAAAAAAATTGTATTCTGACTGCCTTTAAATACCAGTAAAGGAAACGTAGCTTTCCCGTTATGCTCTTCAGCTTTTTTTAACTCCTTTTCCAGAGCAGTATTTAACGCTTTTAAATGCTTGGCAACATACAGCTGTTTCGTATTAAATCCGATTTTTCTCAGTTCATCTGCTAAATATTCCTGCATTGATGAACCAAGAAGAAACAGTTTATCTGCGGTTTGGGATACATATCCTGCCAAAAGTCTGTGTTCTTTTTCTGTTAATGCTCCCAATTCTCTCATATCTCCCAAAATCAGCCATATCTCCGACTGAGGAAACAGCTGAGAACGCAGCGGAAGCACCGTATCAATAATCGTCCTCACACTCTGGGGAGACGCATTATAGGTAGAGTCAAACAGAAGCGTATGATATTTCCCAGCAAAGAGGGAAAGTCTGCCAGGCTGAAGCGTATAGTTCAACAGTAAAGGAGAAGTAATAATTTGTCATTGTTCATCATCCTGATATGCCAAAATTTCCACGATGGCGAGAGCTACACCGATATAGCCATAATTTACTTTCCCCATCAAATTGGTTTGGATGTGGTAGGTGTTCCCTTTTAACTCTACATCAAAAGCTGAACTGATTTCGTGGGGAACTGCTCCAAGTACGAATTTGCAATCGGTGAAAGCAATATCTGCCTGCTTTTCATAGCCCTTGGTCTGATAAGTCAGTTTGTCCACCTGAATGCGAGGCAAGAGTTGCATTGCGTAGGTATCGTCTTGATTGAGAAAAACTACTTCTTTGGTGTGCAGTGCCATTTTGCTTTCCTCATTGGCAATAGCAGCAGGAGAGCCGAACTGTTCACTATGCACCGCATCTATTGCGGTAAAAATTCCGATATCGGGATGAGCTACTTTGAGAATAAAATCCATTTCTCACGGGCGGTCAATCCCATATTCCAACAGAATAATATCATAACGTTTCTTTCCAAACAATGCACGAACGAGTGTCACTCGAAAGGTAGTAAAAAAGCAACGAAGCGTCGGTTCTCGATGAGTAATTTCAAATACGGACAAAGAAAGTCAGAGTTCTCCATTAAAGTTTTTGGGAGAGGTGGAAATTTGTTTATGAGGAAAAAAATGCTGAAGTGTTTGATAGACAATCATACGACACGAAGTTTTCCCGACGCTCCCATTGACACCAATGACTTTGGGTTGGTGGCGTGTGAGGTAATGGTGAGCAAAGGCGATGAGGATGCGATAGTAGAGGCGAAGAAGGTGCTGTTTCATTGTGCTACAGAGAAAAGTAAGGATAGGTATCTGTTGGAGAGGCTAGGGATATGCAAAAAGAAAGCAAGAGGAAAACAAAAATACAAAAATTATTTGCAATCAGATTTCTTTTTTGTATAGTATCACTTACACGAAAAAAGTGCTATTTTATTAAATATCTATTCCAATGGACTTTGACCCAAAGAAAGATTATTATGCCCTGCTCGGCGTAAGCGAAACCGCCAGCATTGATGAAATCAAAAAAGCTTTTAGAAAGCTGGCTGTCAAACATCATCCCGATAGAGGAGGAAGCAAAGAAAAATTTCAAGAAATTAACGAAGCTCACAGCGTACTTTCCGACGAAAAGAAAAAACAACAATACGATATGTTTCGTAAAGGCGGGTTTGGTGGTTTTGGTGATGGTGCAGGATTTGATTTTGGAAATTTTGGTGGATTTGGTGGCTTTAGTGGCGGTGCAACCATTGATATGGGCGATTTAGGAGATTTGATTGGTAATATTTTCAACGGTGGTTTTGGAGGATTTGGTGGCGGAACGGTTCCCAGCAGAACTGCTAAAGGTGAGGATTTGAAAAGAGTAATAGAAATCAGCTTTGAAGAAGCCTTTTTGTGAACAGAGAAAAAAATCAGCTATGAAAGAATGCAAAAAGTTGACGGAGTAAAAGAAGAAACCTGTAAAGAATGCTGATGAAAAGGGAAAATCACGCAAGCTGCACAAACAATGTTTGGAACCTTCCAAACCCAAGTAGTTTGTCCAACCTGTCACGGCTATGGAAAAATCTTCACCAAAAACGGGAAACCTCTCGCCAACGGAGGATTGGAAGAACAAAAAGAAACGATTAGTATCAAAATTCCTGCTGGTATCAAAGACGACGCCTTTATCAAATATCCTGAAAAAGGGAATGATGGCATTGGTGAAGCACCTACAGGAGATTTATATCTCAAAATCCGCGTACTTCCGAGCAATAAATATCGAAGAAAAGACAATGATTTATACGTGAAAGCCGAGATTTCTCTGTTTGATGTCGTGCTGGGAGGAGAAATTGATGTGCCTCATCCTGAAGGAAAAATGACCATAAAAATCCCAAAAGGAACACAGATTGGCGACAAAATTAAAGTGGGAGGAAAAGGTTTTGGTAGTAAGGGCTTATTTCAGAGCAAAGGAGATATGTATGTAGAAACCCATATCAATATCCCCAAAAAGCTGAGTAAAGAAGAAGAAAAGTTGTGGAAGGAATTGCAAAGTTTGGAAAAATAATCATTAGCTTTATCTTGTTTTATATGATACTATTTAGAAAATGGCTACCCGAGAAAGTGTTAATTTCAGTTTTTCAGAACATCCTACTCATTGGAAAGCTCACGACAAATATAAGCTTATTTCTCATAAGATTAAAAAGCTGGATGAACCTCACCTCCAACAATAGAGAAACAAACGAAATGAACTAGCAACCAATCCCAAGCTTTTTGCTATATACAAAGATAGACTCAAACTTACCATCAATTCCTTTAAAGAAGCGAATTTAGAAGATAAAATACAACTCCTCCGATATCTTATTCCTAGAAATAGTGCTCTTGCTACGGTTCCAGAAACCTGTATTAGATTAGTGAGTATACTTATTGCAGGAAAACCTGTAGACCTCAATAAACTTGGCACTAGAACTTCTTCCACATTATTTCAGAAAAATACGTGTGGGAGTATGTGTATACTGTTTTTGCAACTTGCGAAAGCACTATTGGAAGTAGATGGAAAGATATATTCTATTGCGGGACATCATAGTTATGTGATTACGGAAAATCCTACCTATTATATAGATTTTTCTGATGGGATTTTAACGAAACAATTTCATACGTATCCATCTTGAGTTTTTACTACGAAAGAAGCGTATTTTACCTATATTAAAAATACCTTTGAAGGGAAATTTTTATTGTAGTATCAGTTTCTATTGTATGTAAAATACAAAGTTTTCTTTACAAAAAAACCGGAAGGAAACATTTGTAGTCCAATAGCAGACTATTGAGCAAAAAATACTTTAGGAAGTGGGAACAGACTTTTTACTTTCTTTTTGTAAAAAATGATAAAAATCAGCATATTCTTCCTGTTTTGCTAATGCTTGCTCGTTAGGATAAAGAAACAAAAAGGTTTTGGTGCGTTGACTTAATGCTTCTAAATTCGTTAAATCTTCATTTCCTGCATATGCTTCTTTGAGAGGACAGATTTTTCCTTCTTTTTCTACTAAATAGTGAGAGCCCGACTTGAAGGCAGGAATATCCACATAAAAAATCAGATTTTGATAATTGGAATGCTCTTGAAGAAATTGTGCTTTGAATGTTTCCCTTTCTTCTGCTGTAGCAAATTGTTGAGTATGAAAAAGTTCATTAGCAGGTGTTAAAATATTATAAGGAATAAGGTTATTATCATAAGATTCCATCAAAAGTTCTTCTAGCTGAAGAGTTTCTTCATTATTTTTTCCTGTTGTTCCTAGCAATAGCTGTTGTTTATTTATCTTTCCTTGTTGGATGAGATAGTCCATACAAAGCCCAATGATATATTCTTGGCTCCATAGTTCAGGACGAAGATAGATAAAATTATGCATTAAAGCTCTAATCGTCAGGAAGGTGAGTAAATGTTCAGGATTTTTAAAATATATTTGTTCCTTTCTTATCACAATATCATTTACAATATCTCCAAAATAGGGATTTTTATCCAATAGTGTAGTAAGCTGTTGATAGTCAACATTTTCTGCTATGGATTTTGGTATAGGATAATCGGAAACTATCAAATCATCTACATCTCTTATTGTATATGCAATCCTATCCACTATATCCAAAACACGCCCATATATTCCATTATTTTGAATTCCTTTGTTGAGTTCTTCCAAGGTAATTCAAAACGTAGTCAAGAGATAGTCTCCAATTTTAGGATAGTGTTGTATATAGGTTAAAAAATTTGTTTCTTCTTTGAGGTCGGGATACTTTTTCATTGTAATATCTCCTCCTATGGGAGTAGCAATGTCGTGAAAAAGCCCAAGTAGGACGAGGTAAATAATATTTTTGAGAGATAAGTTATTATTTTCTCCCACTTTCCCTCCCAAGAGAGCAACGTCGGTACTATGCATATGACGATTATGTAGATTATGATAACTACATCATTCTATGCTATGATGAGTAATGCCATATTGAGAAAGAAAAGTCAATTTAGTCACTATTTCAGGAAATTTATACAATACCTTATAGGGAGAATGCTTTTTATTTGACATCGTAATCAAGGTATTCGTAGAATATGGCATAATATATCTTTCTCCATTTTCCCACTGTTTTTTGTCAGGAAACTTATAAAATTCAAAAAGTTGATTTCTTTTAAATTGTTTTTGTTGTTCTTCACTGAGGGGATAATTAGATAATGGCTCTTGCAAAACATATTGATGATGAGGGATAATTTTTTCCCTATGCTTATTTATCCATTTTTGTAGATTTTTTTTGGTCCATACCGGTTTTCAATGATAAAAATGCTGATTGAGTTCCCGAGCAATTTTTGCAAAATGAGGTAAACGCTGTTTTCCATTATGAGTTCGATACTGAGAATGACCTAAAAGAAACGATATATATATATGATTTCTCCATATGATGATTCCTTTTTTTCAAAAGCAGTTTTGATTTCCTTATTGCAAAACTGGGTAATAGGACGGTTCCCATCAGGTTTGGGAGGTTGCTTGTTTAAATGTTTATGGTCAGGTCAATCTTTGTACATTAGATAAAGATAAAGAGAAAATAAAACACTTTATATTATATCCAAAATGACTTTTTTTGCAAATTTTAATGAAGATATTGTAGTATTTTTATAAAAAATTGTAATGTATGACATAATTTAGAGAAGCAATAGTAGTTATTCGGAATTTTTACCTACTCAGCACCACTCTTTCCATCTGAAATACACTAATTGCCACATTTCCAGAAAGCTGATACTTTTGTTTGATATTTATTGAGTTTGCACTGTTTTCACGATGTCAAATACAGTATTTTTTACTTTAAGTTCCTGTTTCTTTATCATTCCATTGTAAAGTAAATCAATGAGTGCGTCAAGGGATTTTTCGGTTTCCAGCACACTATTTGAAGCAATGAGGACGCTTTTCCCATCAAATAAAGAAGAAAAGTTGTGGAAGGAATTGCAAAGTTTGGAAAAATAATCAACATTACATCACTTTAATATCCATTACCGTTTCGATAGGTTGAGTATCTTCAAATTCTAATATCAATTTCACCGTATAATTGCCCGCAGTAGTGTAAATGGTAGAAACTTCTGAACAGCCTCTACCTTTACATTGATGAGGAGGCTGACCATCTCCAAAATTCCATTGCATTGTTTTAGGTAATCCGTTAAATTCTGCCAAAAATTGGACTTTATCGCCTACTCTGGCAATTTGTGTAGGATGAGAGGGAGACGATAAGTCTATTTGTACCAATTGTTTTTTCACTAGAATCCCCATCTCTGTAGTGAGTTCTACTTTCTCTCCTTTTCTGGTGGTAATTACTACTTTGGGAAAGAAGGTTCCCTTTTCGTTCTGATAATCATATTTGTAGGTGTGGGTGATGATACCGTTTGGTAAATTTGTTTTGGTTTCTCCATCTCCAAAATCCCAACTAAAAAATTCAATACTATCTCCCAATACTGTTGAAATACTCTGAGAAGCATCCAACGTAACACTGAGCGGTTCATATCCACTATCAGGAGTAAGGGTCAGCTTCCCAATGAGGTTAGGTCTTTTGACAGTCAACGTGAGTGGAATTTCCTTTTTCAAATCACGTTCAAGGTCTTCTACTACGATACGTATGGCATAGTCTCTTTCTTCATTGATAGCAAATTCATAGGTATTGCCTTGATTTAAAATCACTTTCCCATCGACAAAGACATTTTTTTGTAGAGAAGGGGTACTGGGACTAACGGAAGTGATTTCGAGTTGAAGGGTTTGAGGGACATTGTCCAATAGAACATTTCCACCAGAAAAAGCTGACGCAGGCAAAACGGTAAAGCTTGTACTTCACGCTGCTTTCTGCTTCAAAGTATACTTTACATTCAGACTTTCTTTAGCTAATTGAAGAGGTTCAGACTCACAACGTCCTCTTTTCCCGTCTACCGTGATAAAATCAAGTCCTACGAGATAATTTCCCACTTCTGGAAAAGTATAATCAATGTCTCTGCTCTTTTCCTTCAAGGTAGCAATAGTTGTATTCGTCGCCGTATCAATAATGCTATAGCTGTAATTCGCCACACTCGAAACGGAACCTGCTAGAAAATTCGTCTGAATTTTATATTTCGTTTTTTCAAAGTTCAATAAGATAATTTCGCAGATAGGGACATCAGACTGTTCCACTCTGAGAGGAAAAGAATAAACAAAATCGGAAATATCAGGAAATTTCACCGTTGGATAATACACTTTGGGGAGTTTATAGGTATAATCAAATCTGACCATATCTTCTCTTTCATAGGTATTATCGCCGTCCATATCCCATACCACGTGATATTCTGGTACATTGAAATCTCTAAAAATCGCTGTGGTATCTATCGTAATTTTTGCAGGAGCTTTTCCGAGGTTGAGTTCTCCATTTTGAGTAATTAAAGGAGCATTGCCGAGTAGAAGCTGAATAGCAGATTTAAAGCTGAGTGTACCCACTGAACGTTCTGTGGTAAGTCTTTCTTCCTTCGTAATCAAATTATTGTAGCTAACGGTAATAGAAACGGGATAGTCCCCTTTTTTATCATAAAAACATTTGCCATTAAATCCTGTATTTTGGTAAAAAAGCGTTTGTTGCTGAGGATTACCACAATTGAGCGTCAGCGTTTTTACTTCTACTTCTCCTAAACTGGCAACATAATTTTCCCATATTGGCATATTGAGTTCAAAAGACATTTCAGCAGGAGCAATAAGTTGTACATTTCTGAGTGAACGAGTAGCTCCTTCTTTTCCGACCAAATATGGTTCAATAATGCTGGTAGAAACGGGAACTGCTTCCGGAATGATAATTTTTCCAATCTGTCCAAACACTACTCCAGCGATTCCTCCCGCTACTCCCAGCAAAGCAAAAGCTCCCAAAAGTCCGAGAACGTATTTTGTTTTTGACTGATTTTTCACGGTAATGAGCCTATAAATATTCGTCAACAAAAATCCTAATCCCATCAAACCAATCACTCCCACAATCAATCCTGCAAACATTGAAAGCAGGGTTTTGGCAGTAGTTGCCGTAATCCCCACTCCTGCGAGTGCGTTTGCATTTTTGGTCAAGGACATCAAAATCACCGCAAAAAGTCCTCCTAATATTAGCAACAGTACCACACATCCAATCGCAAATTTTTTGTAAGAAAAGTTGTTTTTTGCTCCTTGTTTGACGTCGACAGGTTTATTCACTTGAATACTATTGTATCCCAGAGCTTTGAGTTGTTCTTGTTTTTGTAAATAGGCAATATTAAGCTGGTCTAATTGAGCTTTAATTTCTTGGGTTTTTTCGGAAGTGAGTTGAGGGTTGGTTTTGAGAAAAGCTACAATTTGATTGTACTGTTGCTGTAATTGTTGCTGCTGAACGAGCAATTGTTGAATTTGCATTGCTGCACTCGGTTGCGTCGGTGCAGATGGTTGTGGTTGCACAGGTTGCGTTGAAGAAAATTGCACAGGCTGAGCAGAAGGTGTCGGCTGAGCAGGAGGAACAGAAGGCTGAGGAGTAGTATTTGCTGGAGGAGTTGAAGGGAGGGGAGTTTGATTGTCCATAGTACGAAAAAGAGAAATAAAGTAAGGTATCCTAAGTATAATCGAATTTTTTCTTTTTGCAAAGTTTTATGAAGGGAAGCAATGAAGTTATACTCGACTTTTTATCAATAATGTATGTAGTTTATGCTGTAGAGAGCATTATTTTTACACTATCAAACAATATCATACCTTCATAAAAATGCTCCAGTTTTTCGTTCAAACGTATTGTCGGCGTGTTATTTGGATGCAAAAAACGCCACGTACCATCAAACGAAAAACGCAAATTTTTCGTAGGGACGTGCCATTAGCACGTCCGAACAACATATAATTTCCCTGTTCAAACGTATTGTCGGCGTGTGGTTCTGTTCAAATGTATTGTTGGCGTATCATTTGGATGCCCCACGAGGTCGTCCCTACCTCATAATTCTCTGCAATCTTTTAATAAAAAATCCCTTGCATTTCCACAAAAAACTCTTACACTTTACATCAATGAAATAAAAAGTCCCCAAAACTTTGACAAAATTTAGAAAAGTAATATAATTAGAAAGATAAAAATTTTATCTTTTCTACACAATATTACTATGAATAAAATGTCAAAACTTGGTCTCACAGTTGGTATAGCAGCGTCTCTTTTTCTTATGTCTCAGAAACTTAAAGGACAGACTACAGACAACCTCGCACACAATCTACAACAGACAGAAGAAACAAGAGGTACAGCATTAACTTCAGAGAATTTTCTCACTTCCCTTGGCGTGAATATCACAGACCCCAACGAAAAAAAGCTGATAGAAACCGTACGATGAGTTTTGGATGATAAATCTAGAGCGTATACAGAAAAATTTTTTAATACCCATACTCAAGAACTATCACCCAAAGATAGAACACTATATATTAAGCGATTTCTGTATACACTTTATCAAGAATTAGCACAGAGTCAAAACTTCTCACACGCTACCAACGTAGAAGCGTTGAGAGAGGAGATATGAGTTCAGATACCAGATGAAGTATATGAGAAAGCTGATGAAGAATATTATGAGGAATACAGTAAATGATTAGCTAGATTACGGCAACAAGCTATTGCAGAAGCTAATTGAAGAATTACGGATGCTAATTGAAAAATTATAGAATATCGTGAAAGAGGTATAGAAGCTGATAAAAAAACAGAAGATGTTTTGAGAGAATTCTATAAAATAAATCAGAAAGGTGTTGTTAGTAATGAAGCTTTGCGGTGAATGATTGAAGTTAAAAATAACTTAAGAAGATTTCAAAAAGAAAAAACCTATATACCAGTAAATGATATTGAAACTATTTTACAACGACTTGAACAATTGGAGCAATCAGAAAAAGTGACTGCAGCAAGAAAATAAGAGCAAGAAATTTGCACTTTTTTTAAAAATAACTATACTTAAGTATTCTATTTTCTATTACTAAGGAAATGCCTCCAGACAAATTACTTGATACCGCATCAACACTTGACACTACCAAAACTAAAGAAACGGTGTCTCCACCAGAGTTTTTTGAGGGAGAAAAAGAAATCAACCAACAGTATGAGAGCTTTTTTGATGAAGCAGTAATCCTAGGAGAATTTGAAAGCTCAGAAATAAAGGCAAAACTCCAACAGTTTTTACAAGCCCCTGAAAATGAAGAACTTAAAAGAAGACTAAAAACTAGCCTTAAAAGAAAAAAAGATGATAAAGAAGCATTTAATAAGGTTATCAAATGTTTTATTGTAGATAATATGATATGACCACAAAAGAAAAGTACTACTCAACAGGAAACACCTACCGTAGAACAAAACAATAGTAGCAATTTATGAAATCAATTATTATATAAACAACAAACAGAAACTACAGCTCAACAAACGGAAATTACAGCTCAACAAGAAAAAACCATTGCAATAGAAAAGGGAGAAAATTATGAAGAAGCTACTAAACGACTCACTCTCGCTAGCACTGAAGCTAAAACCATTAGTAAAAAATACAACATTCAGCTAACCAACGATGAACTTGAACAAGAAAGAAACCGTCCAGAAACTCAAAAACTTCTCAGCTTTCTTCCTACTGGTTGGACTAAAGAACAAAGAAACGATTATCTTATCACCTATGCCTTACATACTCGTATCCAGCAAAATGCTAACGTCTCCCAAGCAGAAAAACACAGCTTACAAACCAAGATAAATAAACTGCATCAATCACTCAATATCCCTCATTCTCACCCTACTATCAATGCTACAGCACTTGCACAAGAGAAACAAACTTCCTCTGAAAACCTAATAAAGACTAATCCTGACCTTATTGATAATGCCAGTCATATTTGGAAAGATAATATCGCCAAAAGAAAAGAAATCTTTGGAGAAAAAAGAATAGATTTGAATACACTCAAAGAACGATTTGGAGCAGAAGAAACGTTTAAAGAAGCTACTGCTATATATGAAGAATATACTAAATTGCAAGCAAATGGACAACAGCTTACTAATGAACAGCAACAGAGTATAGAACACTATCACAATAGCCTCCAATTGCATTATGAAACTAAACTCCAAGAACAGTTTGCCAAAAGTACAGCAACTTATCCTGTGGTATTTTTGATGGACTATTTCGACCAACAAACCGGTACTGAATTCACCTTGAACCAATCTAATGATATATATATATCAATAATTGAGCATTAACTATCAAAGGAACACTCAACGGAGGAAACATTGTCTTGAGATATGATATTTCCGCAGAACAACCTCAACTAGAAATCAATGATTTTCTCCATAAACAAGATAGTACCACCTTTCAACTGGGAATGCACAATTTTAGAGGAACAGGATATTTGCTACCTTCTCAAGCAGATATCAATAATAATCTCATCGCAACTTACCAAAAAACAGGAGAAAAGCTGATGGAAACGACATCTTTTACTGACTTTCAGAAAAAACTACAAACCAATTTTGAAACTTCTACTGATGAACTTTTTGGACACAAAGAACTGGCACAACTTACAATGGAAAGACAAATCCGTAAAGATGCAACTGCTCAAAAGCTTATTCCTCTAATACAAGCCATAAAAGGAAAGATAGAATATACTGCTCAAAATCTGAGTGAGGAACTGAAAACTAATACTCATTTACAAAATTTTATTCGTTATGGAGATAATTTTTTGGAAACTGCTTCTATTGATGAAATTCAGCGTTTTCAATGGTGTATTGAACAGTTAACCATAAAAGCAAAAAATCCTGACGAACATCCTCACTATTCACCTCTCCTTCAACGTTTTCAGTCTGCTGATGGAACTTTTGATATTTTTGGACTCTTTGAGGGATTACCGGGATATAAAGAATTTATTACTAATCCTGATGAACATAAACAAGATTTTTCTCTAGGAATAGAGGAACTTTATTCTCTTCTTCAAGATGATAATCAGCCAACTCTAGCACAGCACAACACAAGTCATTATTCTAAACTTTATAACCAATATACTCAACAACTAGAAACCAAAGAGAAAGGAAATGTTGATAAAGATTTAGAGATACAACTAGAAGCCACCTTTGGAACTACTACCTTTTACGCCTAATTCTTTGTTATTTTATACTATTTACTACAATGCCAACCACCCCACTTCGAGAAAAAATCCTATTTATCAATAAAGCAGTCAAAGCAGGACATACCTACCGCAATGTTCCAGACGATGCCACAACAGCAAAAGAGCCAACATCAGAGCTGGATTTTCTTCTGCATTTCTCAAAAAACAACGTCTGCGACGCTATGTGAAAAATGAGGGATATGTAGCAAGACATTCTGTTTTTCTCTCTACCTACTTTAAACCAAAAAAATGAGAAATAAACACTTTTACTGAAAAAGAATGGTTTGATATTTTTATTGACACAACTCCGTATGAGGAATAATAAAGGAAATCATTATTATATTTGCTTGTTATCTTATGATTTGCATTTTTTTTGGCGAATTATTATAATGTATACGGTATGCAAAAGATATTCCCCGCAAAACTAGCATATTAACTGCTAATTTTTGTTTTTAATAAAAATTTCCAAAAAAGTTAATCTTATCTTGCAATTTAATAGAAATTAACCATAATGGAAACTGTAAGATATTTAGAGGAATATTTTACAAGGTTTTACTTCCTAATTTCTTATGAATGCATGTCACATTCAAAGATGATGCATTGGAAAAGTTCTATCAGGAGAAGAAGAATAGACTTCGCTTCTCCAAGTCAATACAAAACCAATTCATTATCAAAGTCAACTTACTCAAAGGTGCTAGTGATATCAGAGCAGTCTATGCTTTGGCTTGATCGCTACATTTCGAGAGCTTGAACGAGTGAAAGTATAAAGGGAAGTATTCTATCAGAGTCAATAATCAACGAAGAGTTATTATTGATAAGAAGGATAAACCTGAAATTACTTTAATTCTCGAGGAGATTATTGACTATCATTAGTTGTCTCCCCCTCTGTAGAGAGATATTTATATTTTATTATCTATTACAATGTCTAATGTAGATTACAATGTTCCATTCGCTGTACATCCGGGTGTGTATATCAAAATGGAATTAGAAGGGAGAAATGTGAAGCAAAAAGATTTTGCAGAAGTTTTAGGAATTAGTAAAGTTGAAGTAAGTAATCTCATTAAGGGTAAAAGAAACATTACTCCTCGTCTTGCAGTACGTATTGGGGAAGCTTTTTGAACCTGACCAGAAACGTGGATAAATATGCAAACTATGTACGATTTATGGATTCTTAAACAAAATAAGACAGAAGTACAAGAATGGAAAATTATTCCCAAAAGAATGAGTGTCTTTTATCCACAAGCATCTGAAACATTTCAAAGAAGAACTTCTTTAGCAATTGCATAGTTTTATCTTTCTATTTTTTTTACAAGTGATGTCTGAGTTAGATTTTCTTAGTTTTTATTCTTTTATACAATAGGGGATGCAATTTTATGATGAAGTGAGTATTACCGTAGCATCGGGAAAAGGGGGAAATGGCATTGCCAGTGGCAGAAGGGAAGCTGGAATTCCCTTTGGTGGTCCTAGTGGTGGTGATGGAGGAAATGGAGGTTCTATCCGTTTCAGAGCAGATAAAGACGAAAATACTCTCTTACCCTACAAGTACAAAAAAAACTTCAAAGCCAAAAATGGCGAAGATGGGAAAACCAAAGACCAATACGGAGCAAATGCAGAAGATTTGCTCTTGAGCGTCCCAGTAGAAACGTTAATCAAAGATGCAACCAGCGGAAATGTATTGCATCATTTTGTCAAAGATGGTGAAGAATGGCTTGCTTTGCCTGGAGGAGCAGGCGGAAAAGGAAACATTCATTTCAAGGATGCCGTCAATCAATATCCCAATTTTTATCTGCTAGGTGAACCGTGACAAAAAGCTGAACTTATTTTGGAATTACAACTTTTGGGAGATGTCGGACTGATAGGAACTCCGTCGGTAGGAAAATCTTCTCTTATCAATTGTGCAGCTTCTACCAAAGCAAAAGTGGCAGATTATCCTTTTACGACGTTAGTTCCCAATTTGGGTTCGGTATCAGTAGGAGAATATAGATATAATATGGTAGATATTCCCGGACTCATCAAAGGAGCAGCAGAAGGTAAAGGATTGGGAAATGCATTTCTTCGCCACGTACTCAAAGCCAGAGTGTTTGCGATGGTAATGGATATGACCAGATACAATGAAGGTATCCAAGAAACTATCAGCCTTTTTGACGAAATTATGTGGTATATTGAGGAGAAATTTTTGCAGGGCGTGGAAAAATATCGTTTTGCTTTTGAACAGGAGGGGGAAATGATAGCTTTTCAAGTGTACAAAGATGAAGAACTCTTTATGTCCAAAAGGATTGTCTTTGTGCTCAATAAATACGACCTTATCAATGACGCAGAACTCGTCAACGAATATCAACAGGAACTAATAAGTAGATTTACACTGTATCTGCGTGAAAAAGGATTTCATCAGCTTTCTGATAGTCTGATTACTACAAATATTTTTATTACTTCGGCGGGAACGTATTATGGGATAGGAGAATGGATACGTGCATTAGCGGAAATCCTCAAAAAAACTCCTGTGCTGGCTTTGCCAGAGATTGAACCTGCTCACGCAGTGGTGGCGGAAGAAACAGGAGAAATGATTACCGAAATCACCGACACCGCCAAATCGTTTCTGATTGCTCATCAGTATATCGATGAAGTAAGTGCAAAATATGTGAAAGTATTTTGGATACAACATCCCGAAATCTGTAGATTGGTATTTATCGTCCCTCGAGGAAATGAAGAAGCTGAACTCCGATTTTGGAAGCAAATTGCCCAAAAAGGCTACAGAGATATTTTGGAAGAAAATGGCGTTAGAAAGGGTGATATTTTGAAAATAAAGAGTTATTATCAAGGATATGATGATAGATATATTATGTATTAACAAACTAAAAAAGAAAGAAAAAGCTGAAGTATACTAAAAGTCCTCTTTCAAAACAAAAAAAAGAGTCGCAATGACTCTCTTTTTGAAGCTTGGAAACTACCTTGTTATTTACACTTTTTACAACAAGATTTTTTTGCAACAGGTTTTTTTACTGCTACTTTTACTACAGAAGAGGTAGTAGCTGCTTTTTTAGCAGCAGGTTTTTTAGCAGGAGCTTTTTTAGCAGGAGCTTTTTTAGCAACTGGTTTTTTCACTGCTACTTTTTTTGCAACAGGCTTTTTAGCAGGTGCTTTCTTCGCAGCAGGTTTCTTCGCGGGAGCTTTTTTAGCAACAGCTTTTTTTGCGACTGGTTTTTTTACAGTAGGTTTTTTTGTAGGCATTAGTAAAGGTCATAAGTAATAAAAGAAGTGGAACATATTCCATTCAGCCTATCACTATGGTTTTTTTAGAGAAATGCAAGAGGAAATGTCTTTTCTTTTCGCTCTTTTGATGTGTTATTAGCGTAAGGAATGGAAAGATAAAGGTTTATGACTTGCCCTTCTCTTTGAGTTGTTTTTTGCAAAGTTTTGTGTAAAAAGGAACTGTTTTATTCTTTTCTTCACAAAATGTACGCTCTTCTTATGATTGTAGTGATTTCGCTCCTTGCACGAGGAGGACTCTTGCTCTTCAAAAAGCGAAACCTTTTAGATAAACCGGGAAATGACCTCAAAAATACCAGAAAACCTGTACCAACATTGCAAGGCGTTTTCGTGTATCTGATTACGTTTGTAGTGCTTGCGATGTTTTATCCAGACTTTTTTTCCTCTTCGTTAATTCAGGGATTTTTAGCAGGAGGAAGTCTGATTGTCGTTGTTGAATTGTTCGCAGAATTGGAATATATGGGCAAATTGCAACGAAAAATCCCTCCACGGTTGAGATTTGTCGTACATATGGGAGCTGCACGGTTGGCACTACGAATGAGCGGGATTTCCGATTATGAATTTATTCTTTTTGAGCAGGTGTTTATTCTCCCAAATCGGCTACTGTATGTGGCGTTTTCGTTTCGAGCAGTATTTGTTATCAATGCGGTAAATTGGATTGATGGGATTTATTCACAAGGAAACGGGATTTTGACCATCGGATTTTTTACGATTTTTGCACTCATTCAATGGGTGGTGCTCAGACATTATACCGAGTTTACCAATCTGGAAACTCTGCTCCTCGTCAAACAGTTAGCGTTGATGTTGGCGGCAATTTCTCTGGTGTATACGGTGATAGAATACAAACCGTTGGGGTTAATTCGTGATGTGGGAACGATGTTTCTGGCATTTGGACTGGCGTATTTATCAGTGGTAGGCTGAACGAAAATTGGGACGATTATTGTGGCGTTGTCGCTGGTGATTTTTGATGCGATTTGGGTGATTTGGTATAGGGTACGGATTTTGAAAAAATCCCCTATGAAAGGGGATTATACGCACATTCATCATCGTTTATTGGGATTAGGATGGTCGAGAAGTGAAGTGAGAGCGTTTGTCTGGATTTTTTCGTTGGTGATGATGGTGTTGATGTTGATGCAAGGGGCAAATAGGTTGCATAAGCTGATTATTTTTTCGATGATGGCATTACTCTTTTTTGGGGTGAATACGTATCTCTTTCTGCATAAAAAAGTACCGTGTGGACTCAAGGAAAAGAAGGAATAACTTACAATTATTTTCCAGCGGAATTTTCAATAGACTCTTTACCTTGCACTTTCCTCGCTTTTTCGTACAGTAATACCAGCATTTTATTTTTTCTCTTTGCAATGGATATTTTTGGCATTATCATAGGAATTCTCCTCAGTCTCATAGGAATAGCAGGTTCCATTCTCCCCGGTATTCCTTGACCTCAACTTGGTTATCTTGCTCTCATCATCGTTCAATTTGTGCTAGGACATCCTTTTTCTTGGGGTTTTATCATCCTTTGGGGAGTAATTAATGTAGGACTCATCATTGTAGATTACCTTTTACCGCTGCGATGAACCAAAACCTTTGGAGGAACAAGGCGAGGAACTACCGGATGTATCTTGGGAATTATCATAGGACTTTTTGCAGGACCACTGGGTATACTAGTAGGACCCTTTTTGGGAGCATTTATAGGGGAATTTTTGTATCAAAAAGATGAAAAAAAGGCATTGAAAGCTGCTTGTGGTGCATTTTTGGGATTTGCTTCTGGTATCGTGATAAAATTGATAATCAGTGTTATAATGCTTGGCTATCTGCTTTCAGTGAGTATTCAGCATTTTATGTAAGGAAGATTTCGTACAAGTATACGTTTTATTTTATCTTGAAACTCTTCCCTTTTTGCTTACACTACACTCAAAGAATATCTGCCTTTTAGTCTCTTATCTCCATTCAATGCTCCAATTTATCAAAGACCTTTTCACCTATCCTTTTCAAAAAAATAAACAAGATAATAAAGTCCACACCTTATTTACCTCTCTTTTTAAGGATTTTCCTGCACTATTTTGGACACAACCTACCTTCAAAAAAATCTTTATTGTGCCTTTGCTCATTATTTATCATATCTTTAGTAAGAAAACTCCAAATAAACCGCACTAAACGTCTGACTTTTATCCTCTTTTTTTTTCCTGAATGCGTCTCATCATCCAATCCGTTCAGTCTGCCAGTGTACAGATTTGAACGCATCACAAGCATATTTGAAAAGGTATCGTTATTTATGTGGGTATCCATACTGATGACCTCACGAATTACCCAGAAAAAGTCGAAAAAATCGTCACCAAACTTCCCAACATCAAATTTCTAGTGGGAGCAGACGACGAAATTGGTGCTTCGTTAGAGGAAATAGAAGGTGAAGTGTTGCTGATTTCCAATTTTACCGTTTATGGCAGAAATCACAAAGGCACCAAAATGGATTTTGTACATTCTGCTCCTTTTCAACAAGCAAAACAGATTTATCTCTATTTGGTAGAAAAGGCTGAACAAGCCTGACGAAAACTGCAAACTGGTGAATTCTGAGCAGAAATGCTCGTGAAAAGTGAAAACCATTGACCACTCACGTATGTATTTGATTATTAAGCATTATGTAGTTAATTATTAAAAATGAGAAATGGTAAGAGATGAACTATTACGCTTTTTCTTCTTGAAAATACTTTTCGTAAAATTCTTTTACTTTGGTGAGTTGAGCAATAAGTTTTTCACGACTGACTAATTCTTGGGGCTTTAATTCCAATTTCACACTAACTGAACGGCTATATCAGCTTTTTTTTAATCTTTTGAGAAAGTTGACTAAATCTAATGCCCCTTCTCACGGTAATAAATGGGATTTCCCTTTTTTATCTTTGTCAGAAAAATAGAGAACTGCTATATAAGGAGCGTAATCGTCAATTTTTCTCATCATTTCCTCTTCAAAGACATCTAAATCTAAATTGGTAATATCCAGTCCTACATAGGCATTATATTTTTTAACAATATCAATAATATTGCTAAAGCGAAACTCGGGAATAGGCAAAACAAAAAGTTTGCTGTCCAACGGATTGATAATAGCAAATTTGATATCAGGATTTTCTTTCTGATAGGTGGCTAAATTGTCGGAAATGAAATCATACACTTTAAATTCCGTAATTTTGGGAGGATTGATACAAATGGTGTCGGCTCCGGTCGCTGCACAGATATCTAACGCTTTATCCATTTCTCTTTGATTGAGTTTCGAGGAAGTTTGCACCGCATACACGGGTAAATCATAGTCAAAAGCGAGCTTCTGAACATAGGTCTCGTCCCAAGCATCAAAACCTTTCCACATCGCTAAATCAATCCCATCATAGCCGGCTTCTTTGGCAATTGCAAAGATTAAGTCCAATCCATAATTGGGAAGTGTATCGGTACTGAGTAAAAGAGCATTTGTTTTGAACATACTCATATTAGGGTTGAGAAATAAAACTTACTACTAAGTATAACAATTTTTGGTAAAAAAAGCAAATTTTTGATGAGATTTTTACTATTATCTAAAAGAAACATTTGATTGATGACAGACTGAACCCCAATAGAAGGGAAGAATAAAGAAATTTCTCTCTTTCCCAGTATAAGAATATGTTGGTGGAAAATAAAACGAAAAATACTATTTGCCATCAACCTCAAGGGTCGAAGAAATCTTTTGATTATAGTATCAAGTGAACAAAAATCAGAAGTTCAGCATCTACCATAGATATTTCATAGGTATTTTAACCGATTGTTTTCTTCATTTGGCTTTGAATATGAGGGACTCCTCCATTCAAAGCATTTTTCTTTTTTAAATTATCCCTTGCAATTGAAAAAAAAATTTGTATACTACACCTACCCCCTAGGTAGTAATTTCAGCATTTTATACCTTTTCCCTTATTGTTATGCAAAAAACTTATCACATTGATGGAATGCATTGTGCTTCCTGTGCGACACTTATTCAAGGAGAAATGAAGGACATTTCACAAATTACCTCCTGCGACATCAACCTCATCAATCACACCGCAACTCTTGATTTCGCAGATGATGAACTTCCCATTGACCAACTGAATAAACGCATTCAGCCTTTTGGATACACCTTTGAAGTTCCTACTTCCCCATCCTCTGAACAGACATTAACGAAAGCAAACAGCACGGAAAACCCCCTGCACGAAAAGGAACTCTCAAAAACAAAAAGAGAAATGCGAATTGCAATTCCTTTCATTGTATTGTCTCTCTTTTTGATGTCACGAATGCTCGGAGCAGAATATGGAGTTTTGGGTATCCAAGCAATGCCGGAAGGAGTTCATTATTTTGCTACGAGACGATTGCTACCTCTCGCTGCTACCTTTATTATTTGCACTATCGGAAGGAAATATCTCAAAGCCGTACGAACGTACATTAGATACGGGAAAGCCACAATGGATACACTCGTAGGCATTGGAACGGGATTTGCGTATCTTTACAGCCTTTTTATCACGTTATTTGTCACAGGATTACTGTTTGACCTTATCCATTCCGCAGGGCTAGAACGCTTCTCACAATACCTTTCCCAGTATCTCGACCCCAATAGAGTATTTTATGAAGCAGTCATCATCGTCATCGGATTCATCTCCATCGGAAAATATATGGAACAAAGAACTATGAGCAAAACCTGACAAGCCATCAAAGCATTAGTCAATTTACAAGTAAAAAAGGCAAGAAAGCTGGTTGCATTTTAACGAGGATTTTGTATGCTTCTTTTAAGAAGAGGTTTTATCCTTTTACCAGCTGAAAATGAGCAAAAAAAAGCTGAGAATGCTTATGAGAGTTTGCAGTAATCTTGTAGTGCTTTTTAGTGTTGTAGTGTTTGCTGTAGCGTGCTACCACAAGTTTTCTTCTCCTGCGGAAAATGCGGAAATTGACTATCCTATTCCTGAAAATGCAGAAGTAGTGGTGGGGGATGTGGGACCTGTTAATTTTCCTAATGCAAACAAAACAACACAAGATGACGACGTGAAATTTGGTATTACTAATAGTGCAAGAGCTTTTTATCTTCCCAAAAACATTCATACAGACCATCCAGAATATTACGATTTGCTTACCACAGACCGTAAACCAAACATTTTGAAACTCACACTAGGAAATGATGGAGAACACAAAGGAACTCCTATTATCAACGTTGAACTTCCTAATGAAGAAGAATATTTTAGAGCCAAAGCAATGTGGGAGTATTGAAATCAGCCAACAGAAGAAAGCAACATTTCGGAAGATACAGAAATCATCATAGATAATGCCAGATTGTTTAAAAGTTCTGAAAATGGAAAACAAATTACCACATTTGAACGAGATGTTGGAGTGATAATGATGAATAATAGTACCAAACAATTTTATTTGCCTAGAAATATTCAACACTACAACGAATACTATGATTTACTAAATTTTCCTAACGATATACTAAATATTTTGAAACTCACCATAGGCAAAAAAAACCATAAAGGATTTCCAATTATTAAGGTAGAAGTACCTAATAGACAAGAACGTTTACAAGTGATAACCAATTTACTTTCATCAGAAAAAAATGCAGATGAAGACATTGACTATTCTACTCCTGAGAATACGTGTGCAGAAATACTAGTAGATAATATATCTCTTCTTAATTTTCCTAATGAAGACCCAAAAACACAAGACGGCGATATTAAAATTGCTATGGGAATAAGTGCAAGAGCTTTTTATCTTCCCAAAAACATTCATACAGACCATCCAGAATATTACGATTTGCTTACCGCAGACCGTAAACCAAACATTTTGAAACTTACACTCGGGAATACAACAAATAAAGGCATTCCCATTATCAACGTTGAACTTCCTGACGAAACAAGCACCGCATATCTCAAGGTAAAAGAACGGCGAGAGTATTTTCAAGCACAAGAAGAATGAAAATTGGAACAGTCCTAAACACAAACAGAATGAAGATAAACGCACAAAAACCACTCCACTTACTCTTTCTTTTCTTTCACCCATCCCACAATCACCTTTTGTTGAAACTCAATCAAATCAGAAAGCTGACGTAAAATTTCCGGATGAGCCTGCAAAAATTTGGTCAGCTCTTTCGCCTTTACCGTCATACTGAGTAAATCCCACAACTGCTGTTCCAACAAAAATTGTTTCAAGCCCTCGCTTTGGTCAGCTTTCGCTTTGTATTCGTCTTTGTAATCCACTCTCAATTGTGCTTCATTCCCATACAAATATTTTCGCCCTTCGTCGCGGTGAGCTTGCACATATTCTTCGAGAAAGGTCTTGATTTCCTGCATTTTCTCTTCCACCTCTTTTTTCTGAGCAGAAAGATGATAAAAGTTATCAATCAGCTTTTTGATACTCGTTTCTCCAATTTCCGTAATCAAAACTTCATCATCCTGAAATTTATGTTTCCAAAGAGGACAAAAAATCTGATATGCACATCGGCGACATTGCGTGCCTTCGGTCGGTTGGAAGGCTTCTTGATTGCCCATATTGTACTCAAAAAGCGTCGTTTCGATAACCGCAATCTTTTCTTCAATCTTTTGAATGGTCTGTTGAAGCATTTCGTGGGTAATCTCTCGCGTGATTTCCTGCTGAAGACGCAAATAAATCAGCTTTCCTTCTACTTTCTTCGCAATATGAGCATACTGTTGCCCCACCCAAATCGCATAACTCGTCAACTGTTGCTGATAACTTTCTGCGAACGTGGAGAGAGGAGCGATAGATTTATCCGTCTTGTAATCGACGATAATCGCGGTATCACCTTTCAAATCCAGCCTATCAATAATCCCTCTAAATTTCGTCCCCTTGGGCAAATCAAAGATAATATTCTGCTCCAAACCGTTGATTTTCGTCTCCGTAAACGGAGTATAACGTTCGTAATATCGGTTAATCATCTGTTGTCCTAAATGCATTCTCTCGTCAAATTCTTGCACAGGAAAAGGGGTTTCAGAAAGCTGATTGTATTCATCACGATAAGTTTGCATATGAGATTGGAAATAAATGATGAGGTCAGCTTTTTCTGGTGCTTTGCCACTATTTTGGATAGTTTTGTAGAGAAATTCAAGGGTAGAATGGAGAATACTCCCAAACTTCAATGCAGGGCTTTCGGCAACGTGAGGTTCGGGGATTTTGTCGAGGTATTTGTAGCGGTAGCGGAGTGGGCATTCGTCAAAGGTTTTGAGTTGGGAGTGGGAGTAGGGCATTTGGTAGAGAAAATAATAAATTGCATTTTTTATACGTATCTTTAAGAGGATTGCAACCAGCAATCAATTACTACGTATGTTTATTGAGCAACCTCTCCTGTTTTCAACCCCTCCGTCCCGCAGAACTGCGGGACACCTCCCCTAACGGGGAGGAAAGTTTGCAGTGGGGTTATTCTCCCGTTAGGGGGAGAGGGAGCGAACGAAGTGAGCGGAAGAGGGGGTTGATGGAGGGCGGGTTTATATGGTGGGGATTTGGTGGGGATTTGGTGGGGAGAATTAGATTCAGTCAAAAAAGTTTTTTATAATATATTTGTCAAATTCATCAAACTCACTATATCATAAAAAACGATCTATTCAAAGATCTGAGAATTGATTAATAACTTCGCTTACTTGTATTTCATTATTCTCTAAATTTATTATTCATGAGTTTTGTATCTTTTTAGATAGCACACGAGGAAGTCCATATTCTTCTAGCACATAAACAATGGGGGGTAAGAAAAGATTGGATATTTTTACAATAAATGATTTTATTGAATCAGTCTTTCAAAAATAATAATTATATATTTCAGAAACATCAGAAAAAAATGGAGCTAATTGATTACTTATAAATTTTTCTATTTCAAAAACTTTATTTATGTATACTCAGTTTTGAGCTAAATCACTTAATATTTCCTTTAATTCCTTACTTCGGTTATGTTGTGCGATTTTAATGTATATTTTTATATCTTCTAATTTTATCCCATCACGATTTCATGGCATTAAGAAGAATATCTTGCTGATTAACCATTCTCGATCATTATAGTCTTCATTGTTTAGATGCATCCATCCATTTCGTTGATTGGGGTTCTTATTCATGTCTTGTAGGATTTTTTTAATATCAGATAGTGAGCAATATTGAATTTTATTGTTTCTTAAAAAATAGTTATATGTTTTTCAATTTCCTAATAGAGTATTGAGTTCTATATTCAAATCTATAATCTTTTGTCTATGTTCCTGCGTAGAAGTTATGTTATTTCATTCTGAATATTCGTTTAATGCTACACTATCACTTATTTCAATATTTAATTGTGTTGAAGTATCTTGTGGAGCTGATTTATCCAATAAATAGATTTCTCCAATGAAATATTTAAACATTCTTCATCCTCTACCGATAATGTTCTTATAAGTAAATTCTTTAATATTAGATTTTCATAATTTAGATTTCCGAATAATTACATTCTTTGCAGAGGTATTCACTCATTCTATAATTGATGATGTAGATATAATATTTTGTAATCATTCTTCTTCTTCAAAGAGTTTTATTTGTATTTGTGCAATTGATCTATGTAATCTTCAATTATGTAAACCAAATCATTTTTGTAATAGTTTTAGTAAATCTCGCGAATTTGTATAATTTTTTTCTAATCGATTTATAAAGGATCATATTAATCCACTATTTCTTGGAGCGATATTGTTTTTTGCTATAATTCATTCTAATTCTGTAATTCAAGGAAAAGTTCCCGCATATATTAAGGTTTTTTCTGTGCTACCTTTAATAATTTTTGTAAAAATCTCGTTTTTATTTTCCTTTTGATTGGAATAATCATGAATATTTAGAAACACTGTTTGAAAATCCATCTTATTAACAATATCCATTCACTGTGTAATTGGATTATCTGAAATATTAGTAATATTCGGTGCTAAAAAGTATTTTTGACTAGATATTTTCCCTAGCTTTACAATTGCATTTTGTAGTTTCTCATATCTATCTTTATCATTATCCTTACTTACTTTATAAAATTCATCTACTACTAACAAACCAATGTTATTAAACTTTTCAAGATAAGCAAAGACTCTTTCTTGAGGGAAAATAAATATATTTTTTTCGGCTAATTCTTCTCAAATATTAGTAATTATCTTATATTGGTTTTTAAATTTACGATACATCTTTCTCCTCATTTCATCCATCAATGCTATCGTTGGAACTATTATTACTACACAATTCGGGCTCTTAATTGATAGAAATGTTTCGATAATAAATGTTTTACCAAAACTTGTAGGAGCACTAACAATAATATTTTTTCATTCAAGTATTTTTTTTAAAACATCTGATTGTTCTCTATGTAGAATTTGACCATCTCTTGTCATAAAAGCATTTTTCGCTAATTCATCTAACCAGTGAGCATTTTCACTCATATAAGGATATAATCAAGTTAAACGTAAAAGGTGATTGATTAACTCTTCGTAATTTCTTTTTTCTGGATTACCTTCATTTTTTCATAAAAATTGAATTAGTTGATTTCTTCAATCCTTTTGATTCGTTTCTATCAACTGATGAATTTCTGTAAGTTGTTCAAACATTATATTATGATGCCAGATAAAAATCTATATTCCCTAAGAAATTTTTCACTATTATTTCTTTCTCAGGAACTGGAATTAAAATAATGTGAAAGGTAATATGTTTATATCAATATATTGATTTTATTTTTACTATTTGTTTTTTAAAGTATGCATTAGCTCTTTCTATATGATATGTTTTAATAGCTTTTTTATAATCATCACTTAAACAAGTCTCTCATTGAGTTATCTCGCATTCATGTAATAATAATATTGGTATGTGTAATTTTTTTCTTATATGATCTATGGAGCGTTTAGTGTTTAATTCTTCTTTTATTTTATCTATAACATTTTGACTCAAGCATAGTTTGTTAATATCATTTAATCAAGTAATAATGCTATTTTCTTTCTTTAGTTTATCCGTTTGTAACCCATTATAAACTGAAGTTATTATAGCAGAAAGTCTTACATTTTCTATTGAATTATAGAATTTTGCTTCTCAAAGCCATAATGTAAAATCATTTTCATCATTATTGACAATAATATGGACGCTATCTGCTCATTTTGCATTATCTTGTGTATTTTGTTTATAAAAAATCTTTGGAACAATAGGTAATGCTCAATAAAAATCTTTCATAATTCAGTATAATAGTATTTCCGCAAGTTCACTTCCCTCAGAAGCTTGATCAGCATCAATACGTCTTAATTTTTTAGCTGATTCTATAAGCTGTGTATGTGGATTTCAAAATAATTTGTCTCTTTCATCGGCAGAAAGGGTAGTCTGAACAATACTATCCCGTATGTAATTATTAAAATTTTCATAATACCATTTCCCGTCTTCAAAATCGTTAATTAAACTTAAAATAAATTCTTTTTTGATATAATGAGAATTATCAGAGTCTAAATCAAATAGTAATTCATCGTTATATAATATTTCAAATGGTAATCACATGGTTTTGTTTACTTACTATTTAAAATCATCCCTTCCACTTCACTTCTCGCCCTCTCATACAATTCCCTCGCCTCACCCTCTAACAACTTCGCCTTTTCAATTCTCCTTTTCACTTCATTAGCAATTCTTTCTTGAATTTCAAAAGAAGGTAATGGGAGTCTGAAATTTTTAATTGTATCAATCGTGATATTCCCCTGAATAGCTCCGATTTTTTCTTGTTCAATAAAATTTTGATTGAGCTTGTTATTCAACCAAATTTGTAAAAATTCTCTGTTGATTTCTGTACTTCCATTCAGAGCAAACTTAATCATAAACGAACCAAATGCAAAACTATCATACTCTTTTGTAATCAATGCGACTATCCCAACACTTCAGCTTCTGGAAACAAGGAAATCACCCTCTTTTACAAAAGCATTTCAAATTTCTTTTCTTTTTTCTTCATCAAAATATACCATATCCTTTATATTGATACCGTATTTTGTAAGGTCTTTTATTCTTAAAAATGGGATACCCGAAGGGAAATAATCATTATTCAATGAAGCTCAATATCTGATGTCATTTATGAAATCATTAAGTTGTTTCACTTCATACTTTCCACCGTTCAACATCTCTTCCAACTTCAAAAACTTCGGATTGTTATAAAAACTATCAAATCTCTTCCCCTCTCCCAATTCGCTCAACTTTAAACTAAACACCTTCTTCTCTTCCACTTCTTTCCACTCAATTCCTAACTCACCCAAAACAAATTCATCAATACTTTCCAATAACTCCTTCGCTTCAGCTTCTTTTTGTCGCTTTATTGCAAGGGCTTTGTCCATTTTTGCAACGATTTGCTGTTGAACTTCCAAAGGAGGAAGTGGGAGTTGTAATTGTTTCACCACATTTGCATTGAATTGTGGTTGTCATCATCCTCAAACTAATTGTTTTGCTTGTTTCCAATACAAATTAGTATGAGTAAAATAAAAATAGTACTTAGGTAAGACAATACTCGTATCTAATTTAATTTTAATCAAAAATCATCCATAAGTAGCTCTAAAGTTTTCATCAAAATACAAAGTTTTTCAATAAGTAGCTCAAGTTCTAGCAACTAAAATATCTCATTTATGTAAAATTGAAGAAGAAAATTCTAATTTTTCTTGCAAATATTTTAAATTGCTTTTTTTGAGTAGTCAAAATTCATCAATATCAGTAATCCTAATGTAAACTAAATCTCCACTTTCTTGTGCTGTTTCTCATAATCAATACTGAAATTCTGCAATATCTCATAATTTTACAAATTTATAGGTACTAATAATCTCAAATCATCAACTATAAAACTCTACATCAAACCTTTCCTTTATTTTCCCCTGACTCACAATAAAGACTTTACCTTGCAAATCAGGGGCTAGTGAAAAACCGCGGGATTGGCAAGAAATCTTCTAAACTCCTCAGCAATAGCAGGTAATTCATCTTCACACTTTCTTCCCGTGGCATCAATTCAGATTTTTTCAGCTGTTGCCATAAAAATATTGTAATCAGCTTCTTTCTCTTTTCCCCATTTTTGCATTACGACAACACTAGATTTCACCCCAGCTCCATAATACCTAAACGCATCTTGAGGCAAAGAAATCACTCCCAACAGTTTGAAATGCTCCAACATCCATTCCCTCACATATTGCAAACTAGAATTAGTCAAAATCCCATCTGGCAAAACTACAGCAATTTTTCCATTGGGTTTCAAAAATTGCCAGAACCTTTCGATGAAAAGAATTTCTGTTTTTTGTGCTGGTCTCTCTTTGTTTCCGTTCCTTCCTAATTCAAAATCTCCCAAATACTCTCTTTCCGTTTTTTTGACTACAGCTCCAAAAGGAGGATTAGCGAAAATATAATCAAAACTTTGTGTTTCAAATCCCCTATTGATATTCTGAATATCAGAAAGGTTTTCTAAAGCATCGCAACAAATCACATTTGTATGTCCATCATCGTGCAAAATCATATTCATTTTGGAAACTCTGGCGATGGCTTCATTGATTTCTATCCCATACAGATATTTTTCTGCAAAGGAATGCCAATAATCAAAATTTTGTCTTGAATTTTTATCCGTATGTACTTTATCAGCTTTTTCTCTCATTGCATCTAGTGCCTTCAAAAGAAATCCACCACTTCCACACGCTGGGTCTAACACTTTGTCAGTTTTTTCCATATCAGGAGCAAAAAGGCTGACACAAAATTTCGTAATCGTATTTGGAGTAAAATATGCTCAGAAATCTCCCTTAAAAAAGTTTCCTAAAAACTTTTGAAAGGCTTCCCCTTTGATATCCAAGTCCGTTTTATTAAAATTAAATCTTTGTAAATGTTCTACTACGGCAGCTAATTCTAATTTATCCAATTTAATTTCCTCATCAAAAACTTGTTTATCTTTCTGTTTTTCTTTCGCATAGAGAGCCTTAATCCTTGCTTGAAGTTTATCCGCACTCTCGTTCCTTTTTCTTTGAAATTCATAAGGAGTTCCCGTTTCTTTATCTCCTGTGGTTTTCTCATCAGCTACTTTGATAAAAATAATTTTTGCTACTTCTCCAAATGCTTCAGCTGGATTTCTTTTTCCTCCTCTCCAAATCGTTTGATGTGCTTTGGAAAGTGCAGTTTCCAAGGTATCCATTTGTACAGGTTCTAAATCAGTTGTCCCGCCTTTGATAAATGTCCGCTCTTCTGGTTTTCCATATTTGACAGGAATAGTATAAAATGCATCATCACTCTTATCATCTTTTCATTGTTCAAAAAATCTGGTAGTTTGTCCGGCTATTGCTCCATAATATTTTGCTCCCAATACTCTACCATTGCCAATACCTTGTTTGACTGCCTGTTCAAATTCATTGTCTGTAATATTTGCTTTTTTAAATTCTATCACAAAATACACGCTCCCATCGGTAGTATAAACCACTAAATCAGCAAATTGATTTGGTATCCTTTTCGGCATTTCTACCTCCAAACCAATATATTTGGGTTCATACTGATAGATACTCGTCAACTTTAGAAACCGTTCCAATCTGACTTGCTCTTCCGGGTCAGAAAGTTTTTCTTTTCTCGTCCCATTTTTCAATTGCTTGTAAATAACCTTATCATTTTCTATTGCAATAATTCAGTCAGCAATCGCTTTAGTTTGCAGTTCATTCATAGTGAATAAAAAAGAAATAAAAATCTGTATGTTATTCTACATTTGTTCCCCTTGATTGCAAGACTTTACTGTCCTAATTTCATCTCTCAGCTCATTACCCTTTTACCTATGTTTCCCCTTGAACTTTCCTCCCAAAAAACTAATCTCTCTTACAGTCTTATCATACTTTAACGTGCATTTATCTCACTTTCATTCCAACGATGGAAACTCTATCATAATTATACCACACTTCACCTCTCAATATTCAATATTTTTTAGTGCAATGAAAAGAGGAGCAAATAAGGTATAATTTTTTTCTACAAGCTTTTCTGAAGGCATTTTTATTCAGATTTTTTATTTTTTTCAAAAAACTTTATGCCATCAAAATATCTTCACCTTCAACAATTCCTCGCCCATTTGAAGGAACCAACCTATAGATACACTCAGCTTTTACAAAGCATTTTTCAACAAAATATTGGAAACTTTGCAGCAATGAAGCTACTCCCCAAATTTGTAAGAAAAATGCTCATCCACGAATACTGAGAACACATCCTCAATCTCCAAGTCCTCAAAACCCAACGTGCAAAACAAATAGAAAAAGTACTTTTTACCACTCCAGAAGGAACCCTTTTGGAAGCTATGCATTTACAGTACAAAAAAAGCTGGTCATCATTTTGTATCTCTTCACAAGAAGGCTGTGGATACGCTTGCTCATTTTGTGCAACAGGGAAATTGGGTTTTAAAAAAAACTTAACTCCCGACGAAATCACCGACCAACTCCTTTATTTCCTTTTGCAAGGGCAACGTATTGATAGTGTTTCGTTTATGGGAATGGGAGAACCATTGGCTAATCCTTTTCTTTTTGAAACTTTAAAATTGCTCACTCATCCTCAATTATTCGGATTAAGTCAAAGGAGAATTACCATCTCTACCGTGGGAATTATTCCCACTCTCTATGAACTTACTACGAGCTTTCCTCAGGTACATTTGACTTTTTCTCTGCATTCTCCCTTTCCTGACCAAAGAAGCGAATTGATGCCGGTTAATCAGATTTTTCCGCTCTATGAAGTCCTGAAAGCGTTAGATGACCACATTTTGAAAACAGGAAAAAGAGTGTACCTTGCTTATGTGCTTTTGCAAGACGTGAATGATAGTCTACTCCACGCTCAAGAGATAATAAAGCTGGTAAAAAGCAGGAAAATACCTTGATTGTATCATTTGGATATTATTCCTTACAACAGCAATGAAGCAGAAGGGAATGCGTATCTTTCGTCAAATGCAAAACAGCTACGAGCTTTTGTAAACTGTATCAAAAAAAGCTGACTTTCCATCACGGTGAGAACTCAATTTTGAACGGATATTGCTGCTGGATGTGGACAATTGAGAGGGAAGATAGATTTGGATGGTATTTAATTTTTCTGATTTTTCTCTGCTCTTGATAAGCAGATAGAAAAGAATTATAAATATGAATATGTTGAACATTTAAAATAATGAATTCTTACAAGCAAAACATTTTACAGGGATTATAAAAAAAAGAGGGAAACTGAGTCTCCCGAGACGCTATCTTGCGATAGTAAAACATTCTTAAAGAATGCGTCTATTTCCATATGAGAAATAGAGTAAGGAAATAGTAGCACGGAGCCACTATTTCAACGGCATTACCCGTCCGCGGAAATTTGAGAAATTTCCTGAAACGAGGGTAGTATACTCAAAAACACAAAAAAAATCAAGGCTTAATTAAAATTTAAAATGCACAGTCAAATGATTATAGATTAGATGTGATTTATCTTCTAATCAACCACATTATGAGCGTGCATTTTGAATTATAATTTTCTTAAAGAAATAAAACGTTGCATTAGCAGTTAAATTACATAGAATATCTATCACAGTGTAAAAATTCCTCAGATTTTTTATGTCTGGTATCACTTTTTTCCAGCATATTTCCATAAAACAAGAGCAACAATGCATGTACCTCATATCCTCTTACAAGATGAAACCTTAGCAAAAAAGCTGATTACCAAAGGGTTTTGGGTCTACTTTTTTACATTCTTTATAGCTCCAATTGGGTATCTTCTGAGAATGTTGGTCTCCAATACCTTAACCGTAGCAGAAGTAGGTATTTTTTATAGTGTACTGGGATTGGTCGGATTGATAGCGACCTATAATGACTTGGGATTAACGGAAGCTTTACAATATTTTATCCCCAAATACCGAATTAAAGGCGAAAAAGCTAAAGTAAGACTAACTATCTTTGCTTCCTTTGTGATGCAAATGTTCACGGGAATACTGATTTTTTGTGGATTGTATTTTGGGGCAGAATGGCTGGCAACCATACATTTTCACGATATAGCAGCAGAAAATATTTTGAAAATTTTAGCGTTTTATTTTCTGGGATATAATATTATTCAGCTTTGTACAACGATTTTCACGGCATTTCAAGATACGTTTGCACAAGGACTAACGAGTTTTATCCAACAGATTTCTAATCTGCTTTTTACCCTTATTTTTTGGGGAACGGCAAGTTTAACACTCACTTCATATGCAATAGTGTGGATTATTGGTGTAGCGATAGGCATTGTTGTAGGTGTGGGAATGTTGGTAATAAAATATAGACATATTTTTTCAGCAGAACATAGCGAACCGTCACTCCTTGCTCTCCTAGGAAGAGGGGAAAACGCAGATAAATCTGGACTGAATACCTTGAAACAGCATTTCAGTTACGCATTGTGGGTTTTTCTCGTCGCAAACGTGGCAAGTTTACTCGGACAAGTAGACCAACAAGTCGTAGTAAACGTACTGGGAACGGAAGCCGCAGGATTATTTTCAAATTTCCAAGCATTATTGATGGTATTTATTTTGGTTGTCACTCCCCTCTTTGGCTTGATGTTTCCTATCACAACCGAACTGATGAGCAAAAAAGATACCAAAAAATTCTGACTCTTACAGCACGTGATGTATACGTATTTTGGAGCATTTGCATTGATGATTTCAGGATTTTTCGTGGTCTTTGGACAAGAAATCGCCGTGTTCCTCTTTGGGGAAGCATTCAGATTTTCGGGATATATGCTACAATACGCTGCTCCGTGTTTAATATTTAATTGCTGGGCAACGATTAGCCTCAATATTCTCGCAGGAATGGGAAAAATCAAGCAGAGATTGGGTGTAGTCGCATTGGCCTTGGGAATAAACGTGATTTTAAATCTGATTTTTTTAATATTATTGGGCAAGGGGTTACTCTTTAGTGCAATGATTTTATCGGTTTCGTGGGGAGTAATGGCGTTGGGAGCAATGAGAATAATTGGGAAGGAGTATCCTTTTACCTTAGATGGAAGATTTTTGGTGAAAAATATCATCATTATTGGGATATTGTGTGGCGTGATGTGGCGAGCGAAACGGGATTTCAGCATTTTGGGAAGATGGAAATTTGGAGGAATGTTGTTAGTGTTTTTCGTGGGATATGGAGTTGTATTAGCTGGTATGAACAGGAAGAAGATTATAATGCTGATGAATGAAGTGAAGAAATTGAAGGAAGAAAGATAGAAAAAAATTTTGACTTGAAAATGAAGAGAAAAAAATGAGAATAAAGGTATCTATTTCATTCTCATGATATTATGAAAATTCTCTTTGTTCTAGACCTTTTTAAACCTCACATAGGAGGAATAGAAGTACTCTTTGATAATCTTATTGAGAGACTTTTACAGCAAGGACATAGCGTAAAAGTGCTGACTTCTAAATATATGCCAACACTTCCTGCTTATGAAAAAATTTCTGATACCTATGAAATCTATAGGGTTGGGCATAATAGGTATGATTTTATGATATTTTGTTTATTGCAAGGAATACAATTAGCAAAATGGGCTGATATTATCCATACTACAACCTATAATGCTGCTATCCCTGCAAGTATTATTGGGAAAATAAGCAAAAAAAATGTCATTCTCACGGTACACGAAATTTTTGGACAACTACGATATAGATTTATGGGACGAAAAGGCTTCTTTTACAAATGTTTTGAAAGTCTGATTTTTCTTTTCCCTTTTGATAAATTTCTTTGTGTATCAAATTATACAAAAAATAATCTAAGAATTTACTTTGGTATATCAGATAAAAAGCTGATTACCATATATAATGGTATTGATTATACCTTATGGAAAAGAGAGCAATTTCCTGAAAAAGAACAAAAAGCTCTGAGAAAAGAATACTGATTGGAACATAACTACCTAGGACTATTTTTTGGGAGACCGGGAATTTCCAAAGGACTTCTTTATTATGTGCAAGCTTTACCACTCATTATAAAGGAGCTTCCGCATTTTAAAGCAGTACTCATCGTGTCAGAAAGTAAAAATAATAAAGCTGATGATATAAAAGCATTTATCAAACAACATCATCTCAGTTCTCACGTTATTTGGATACCGGGAGTACCATATACCACATTATGAACCTATATTTTAGCTAGTGATGTTGTCATTGTACCTTCACTAGTAGAAGGATTTGGATTTTCCGCAGCAGAAACCTGTGCTTTGGGACAACAACTTGTAACCACCAATGCAGCAGCTTTAACGGAAGTCGTAAGTGGGAAAGTCAATTTTGCAGAACCAGCAGCCCCTACAAGCATCGCAAAATGAGTTCTTAATTTTTACCAAGGTAAGTTTGAAACTATCAGTGAAAGAAGATTTGAGCGAGAAGAAAACGTAAAAAAGACTATAGAAGTATATGAAACAGTGTTGCACAAAAAGAAAGAAAAAAGTTTGTAATTGGTTAGAAGATAATTATAATTCCGATATTCTGTCAGTTTATTGGAATACCATTCCGATATTCTGTCAGTTTTCTGGAATGTTTCTACTTTATTCTCTACAACATTGATGATGAAAACAAGAAAAATCTTCAAAAAGCTAGTACAAGAACTAGAAAACAATAAAATTCTCTTATTGGTCTGACCTAGACAAGTAGGGAAAACAACCCTATTGAAACAACTTCAACACGAAATAAAAGAAAAAAAAAGTTATTTTTTGACTGCAGAGGATAGAGAAATCAAAAAGCTCTTAGATAACCATCCTTATAATCTCTTTGATATTACAAATAGTGATAGAACCCATCAGCAAGTTATCTTCATAGATGAAATACAATATCTGGAACATCCTTCAAATTTCTTAAAACTTATCTATGATATGTTTCACGAAAATATCAAACTTGTAGTGTCTGGTAGTAGTAGTTTTTATATTGACCAGAAATTTAAAGATAGCCTAATGGGAAGGAAAGAAATGTATGAAATGTTCACCCTTGATTTTGAGGAATTTCTAGACTTTAAAGATGAAATGGAAATCAAAAATCTGCTTTTTGAACAAAGGAAAATGCCTCTCCTCACCGCTCAAAGACAAAAAGTGTCAGCTCTATTTTTAGAATATATTACCTATGGAGGATATCCTGAAGTCGTGATGTGAAACAACAAAGAGCAAAAAATCGAAATATTACAATCGTTAGCGTCTGATTATATTAAAAAAGATATTTTTGATGCAAATATTGCTGGAATAGATAAGTTTTTTGGATTACTCAAAATCTTAGCAAGTCAGATTTGAGAACTGGTAAATGCAAATGAATTATCTAGTACCTTACAAATTGATGCAAAAACTATTGAAAGATACCTCTATATTATGAGAAAAAGCTATACTATAGCTCTCATCAAACCCTTTCGAACAAATACAAGAGCAGAAATCATTAAAATGCCAAAAGTCTATTTTTTCGACTTAGGATTGAGAAATGTAGTATTAAATAACTTTGAAAACATTAGTGAAAGATTGGATAAAGGACAAGTATTTGAAAATATTGTTTGGAGAGAATTTGCATTTAAGTACAATATGTTTGATGAAATCAAGTATCGAAGAACTCAACAGCAAAATGAAATTGATTTTATTATTCAAGAGAAAAATGCTTATGAAGCAAAATTTAGTAAGGAACTCATCAGAGAAAGTAAATATAAACTTTTTAGAGAAAAATATCCGAACATTCCTTTAGAGTTTATTACCTTTGATGAAGTGATTGAAAAAATAGCGATGAAATAGATGGTTTTATTCTTTTACTAGTAAATAGTATGAAAATTGCAATGATTATTGATGGACGAGAACCTATTTTTGGAGGAGGACAAGTTCACGTCAAATATCTCTCTGAAGGATTAGTAACTCATTATAACTGCCGTGTTGATGTATTTGTGAGGAAACTCAAAGATGATACTGGGAAAAAATATACCCAAGACGAAACCAAATTCGATGGGAAATGGAGACTATTTAGAATAGGACCTCCAACAAAATTTTTTAATGTTGTAGGAAGAATGCTTGCTTTAATAGCTACTACTCGATATTTACTTTACAAAACTGTAAAAGAACGTTATGATATTATTCACGCTCACGCTTATGTAAGTGGATTACCTGCAAAAATTGTTGGACTTCTAACTCATACACCTGTCATATATACTGTAAATGGTACTATGTGACTAGATGCACATAAAACTGGAGTATTAGCAAAAATAGAAAAGCGACTCGTTTGTGGAATAAAATACAATTTGGAGATTTCTGTTTCTCATAAAATCTTTGATTATGTAAATAAAAATAAAAATATAAAAATTATTTATAATGGTGTTGATATAGTACAATATGATAATATATATATAAATAAAAAATACTCTTGAATACCATTTATTTATGTAGGAAGATTTGGCTGGCAAAAAGGAATAGAATATTTAATTGAAGCAGTACATCTAATAGACAAGGAACTTTTGGATAAAAATGGATTTGTGATACATATGGTTGGAGATGGAGAATTAAAAGATAAATATATAACTCTCATTAAAAAGTATCATCTGGAAAAATATTTTATTTTTAAAGGAAAACTTTTTTGAGAAAACTTAATAAAAGAATACAAAAAAAATCAGATTTTTATACTTCCTTCTCTAGCAGAAGGACAACCTTTAACCCTTTTAGAAGCCTTTGCCAGTAAACTACCAGTATTAGTTACGGATGTAGGTGATAATAAGTATTTTGTAAAAAAAGAAGAAAACTGATGGATTATCTCAGCAGGAAATGAAAAAGTTTTAGCAAATCAAATCGAAAAAGTCTTGAAAAAGAATAGTATATCTTTAAAAGAAATAGGAGAAAAAAATTATATATTAGCACAAGAACATAGTCGAGATAGTGTAGTTAAAAAAACCTATAACGAATATGTATTACTCACAAAATAGTTTTTAATTTTTGAAGAACATCAAAAAAAACATGAAGGAAAATATGAAAGTAAATTTGGATTGTGGATACAAAATCCTTAAAGGATACGTCAATGTAGACTGTATTGCAAATGAAGGTATAGATAAAATAATGGATTTAGACCAATATCCATGGGATTTTGAAGATAATTCAGTAGATGAAATATATTGTGATAATATCTTGGAACACTTAGATTTTGCAAAATCAACAAAAGAAGTCCATAGAATTTAAAAAAAAAGAGGAAAAGCTATTATTAAAGTTCCCTATTTCTCAAATCCTGGAGCATTTTTTGCAGATCATCAACATTTTTATAACTTTGATAGTTATAATAAATATTGTAAAAATATGAGTTCTGGTATCGATATTTCTGAACCGTTCTTTGAACTAGAGTCAAGGAAAATTACTTTTTTATATGAATACAAAAAAGGAATAATAAAAGTAGTCCTATTTATTTTTTATCTTTTACCAACATTGCTATATCATTTAAATCCATATATATATCTAAGTTATATCTTTCCATGATCAGAAATTCATTTTATATTGAAAAAAAATTAAATTATACCAATTATAAAATGAAAACATTGATAATAACAATACATACTGGGAAAGAACTAGATAAATAATGTCATAATCTTCCCATATATGAAGAAAACTTTATTCATTAGTGTTAAACCTACTATCATAATTTTTGGAAGCGGATTAAAATATACATTATCTGATAACTTCCATACTAGTTTAGCAATAAATTCTCTGTCAGATAAACACGAATTCATACGAACAATTTTTATTGTTGATTGGATATTTTTTTTATGTTGTAGTATCCAAAACCACGCTTTTCATTTCGCTTTCAATCTTCATAAAGAGTTTATAAGGAACAAATGAGCTATTTCCTTTATTAAAAACAGAGGAAATAGTAATATCTTACTTCGGATACCAAAAAAAACGATAAAATTAATTATTTGATTTTTATTTCCGTGAAAAAGTTTCAAATTTGAAGGTTTCTTCCCAAAGCTTCCTGAACCATAATGGTAAACTATGCTCTTAACACACATTCATAAATTATACCCCATTTTTAAAATCCTCCAACTAAGAAATACATCTTCAGCATAGGCAAAATAATAATCTGCAAAAGGAATATCAATTACCTTCCTTCTATACATAATACAGCATCATGATAAGCCATTTACATCTAATACTCATTTTTCCAATTCTATATTGCTTATGAAATTTATCACTGTTTCTCAGAAAATAGATAGCATAAATTTTTTCTTCTCTTCAAAAATTTGTGTTAGTATTTCTTGTTCATATCCCTTATCTAGTATTAAACTTCCTACTGCTCATAAAGTTTCATCTCATTCTATCACTTTGACTAATTCTTCCAATCGTTTTTTCTCAACCGTTGTATCATTATTAAGTAGGCAGACATATTTACTTTTTTCATCTGCAAGTTGGTGTCCAATATTATTCCCATTAGCAAATCCCTCATTTCTCTCATTCCTAATAATTCTGATTATTCAGCTTTTTATTTCTTTTACAAATATTTGTTCTACCTCTTCTACAGACCCATCTGATGAAGCATTATCAATAAAAAGGATTTCAAAATGCTGATAGCTTTGAGTTAAGATGGAATTAATACAGGCTTGATTAAATTTCTTCCCATTATAATTGAGAAGAAGAATAGAAACTTGTGGATGCATTATATACAATTCTAATTAAATAGTAAATCTCATACTCTAATATTCTTTATAATGATATCACCTAGGTGGAATAAATTCTAAATTATAATTTTTTAGTATTTCTTCTTTATTCCACTCCCGCCACTGTGAACTTAAAAGTTCTTTTATAACTTTATCATAAAAAGGAATTTTCCCTTTACAAAACAAATATTTTATTATATTCTGTATGATTTGGGGTAATATTACTCGGAATTTATAAATCAATATATATATTTTCTTTATAGTTCATGATTATGTAGTAACCTTAAATAAAAAAAATTTATCTTATTATATAACTCTACAAATACTTTTAGATTTTAGTATGCTATTTTAGAATTACCTTACTTATCATGATAATGGTACATAAAATTTAAAAGTTTTTCAATAGAATTGAAAGAAATATACTATTTTTAAAAGTTTTTTCAATACAAACTTCTAACTATCTTTTTTTCACTAAACATTTAAGAATTCAATATATATATCATAAACCTCTCGCACTCATCACCATTGGAACATATACCAAATGACTAAGATATTTTTCTTTGACTGTCCTTTGCAATGTTTTAAACAAAATTAAAAGAAACACTACTCCAACAATCAATAGAGGTATCAACCACCATATTCCTTTCCAAATACACCACATACCAACTGCTATGCATAAGAGAAAAAAAGCTAAAATCCAAACTATGTATTTTTTACTATATTCCTTAATTTGTCCACTTTCTATCAATCCTTTACCTACTCGAATAGAATGTTTAAATGCTTCTGTCAATTTTTCTGGATTATTATGATAACAAATTGCTTGTTCAAGAGATAATGCTCATTTTCCCCCGTTAAGGGTACTCAAATCGTCATCAAAGTATCCTTTTGTCCAGTCAAAACCTCATCATTCCAAAAAGGCTTGTTTAAGTACCATACGATATACATTACTTCTTGGAATAGTTGGATTGTATTTTCATCTGATAATGCCTCGTGCTCTCGCTATGGGATGTTCTAAATTCCCTACTAATTCTGTTCCGTGACTTGTTCAGATTTCTTTTCATTCTTGGATAGGTTGTATTAAATATGCAAGATACTGTTTATCAAAAAACATATCTGCATCAACAAAAACCAAAATTTCTCCCTTTGCCTTTTGTGCTCCTAGATTTCTTGCCTTTCCTGGTCATCAATGTTTTTGATGAAGAATAGTCAAAGAAAAACTGTCCTTGAAAGTTTCAGCAATCTTTACAGTATTATCAGTACTCCCATCATCAATCAGGATAACTTCAAAATCTTGAAAAGTTTGATGGGTGAGACTTTTGAGGCAACGAGCAATATAACGTTCTTCGTTATACATAGGAATAATGATAGAAACTTGCATTATGAATAAACTTAAATAGTAAAGAAGTAATCATGACCATTTCCTAACTTTGTTATAGTAATATGAGAGTCTTTTAAAATTTTTATTATTTCATTATAATTTTGGGGTAATATCTCCACAATAACTTTAAAAAGATATTTTCTCTTATGTTCAAAGGCAAAATCTAATAAAGAGGTAAGTATTTCTTTTTCAAATCATTCTACATCAATTTTTAATAAATAAGTTATATATATATAAAGTTTACTTTCCAAAAAGAAATCTTTGAATGATAAAATTTTGACTTTTATTTCCATTGTTTGTTTAGCATCACCTAATGCTGATTTTTCTTTACATAATGTGCCACATGGACTCATAACATCGGATGTAATGAGCATTGTTGTAGTTTTAGTATAATCACCTATCCCATAATCCAATATTTCTATTTTTTCCCTAATCGTATGAGGGATAAAATGTTTCATAAAATTAGTACACATAGGATTTGCATCAAGTGCAAAAATTTTTTGAAATGTTCCATATGTACTTGCTAAACTAGAAATCCTTCCTATATTCGCTCCAATATCTATAAACACTTGTGAAGTATCTTTAAAAATAGTATCTAAAAAGCTATAATCTTCATAAATTTCTAAAAAACTATTTAGTTGAAAAAAATAATGTATTTTCTTCTTTTTCATTGTACAAGAATACAAAACTTTTTTATAATAAAATTTTGCTACTTTATCATAAGAAAAAAATGTTCTTATAAGAAAAAAATAACAAATATTGATAATGATTTTTATTTTATCAATAAGAGTTTCTTGTTTAATATTTTCCCAAATTTGCTTAACAGTTTCCATATGATAATATAGTAAAGAATAAAAAAACTATTTTCCTCTTACTTTTATAAGAAGTCTCAATCATATAGCTAACATCACTATAACCATTAGCACCAGAGAAACAAGAGCAGTTATCAACGTGCTCACATATTTCCAAATCGTAAGAAACCAAGAAAAATTATCCATATATATATACTGAATTTTATTTGTTTGGAGGTCAAATGCATTGATACAAATTCTTTTGGGAGCAAGGATAAAAAGCGGATAAACTATCGTAGCATTAGCTGAAATGAGTACCCCTTGAGTAAAAAAATTAGAAAGTTTGTGGGAATACGTTAATTTTTCTTTGTCAATTCAAGTCAAAAATAAAAAAACATCTGTACTAAAAAACTTTTTTGTAAGTTCAGAGAATTCAGATTTTTCTACTCGTTTACCTTCTAATGAAGGTTTGAGATGAAATGACTGCATTTTCTTTTGATTGTGTTGAAAAGAAAAATTATTGCAAAGGAAATCCCAAATTGCTGAGAAAAAGATTTTTATCATTCCATTATCCCCTTCTATCAGCCATTTATCTAAAGCCGTCCATACATAACAAAATAATACTCCAAAAAATTTCAGTTTTCCTTTACTATTTTTCAAAAGTCGAAATAACTGATTTCTAATGGAGAAATACATTCGTGTATAGTTTCCATTAACCGGTTTCAGATAAGGATGCAGATAATTATGATTGATAATTTTGACTTGATAGTGATATTTTTGTATTCACATCTCAATTCTCTCACCCCGCTCTAAATCTTCTGCTCTAAAAAAATTTCTAGGGTCAATAATGCCTATTTTTTCAACAAAGGAAACAGGATATCAAGCAAGCTGAACTCGCCAAGACTTTCCTTTCTCTGACGGATACGCAGATGACCAAACATTTCTACAAGTATTGATAAAGGTGAGCGTCTGTGCATTAGCTTCTTTCATTAGTGATGAAAATGTTTGCTCTTGTTCCAATATAATATCATCCTCCACTACAAAAAAATATTCATACGATTGAGATAAGATATATTCCATACCAAGGGCATAACCTCCCGCAGAACCTACATTAGATAAAGGAGTAATAACAATACAATTGTCAAAACGAGTAGCATACGTTAAAAGAAAAGTTTTTTCTTCTATGTTTGTACTATTTTCTATGAAAATAATATCAAAATTCTGATTTTTTTCTCTTTGGAGATAGTCCAAAAGACGTTTTGTATTTTCAAAATGGTTAAAATGAATAGTAAGTATTGCATACTTATGCTGAGGTTTTCCATCTATTTTGGATACAAAATCTTTCCAATTGTTTCGTCTGGGAAAACGATTATTTTTAATCTGATAATTAAGTTGAGACATAATAATTTCTTTCAAGAATAAAGTATCTCCTGCCAATACTAATTATCTTTTGGGTATGCGACCAAGAGAATATCCGCAAAAGGATGAAAACAATTCCATCTAAAAAACGTATATATATATCATAAATTCCAGCTTTCTAATAGCGGTTTAATTTCAAAAAAATCTTTTCAACTATGATAAATACTAATCAAAAGAATAGGCTTATCTTCCTTTATTGTTTTTTCTGCTCCTAAAACACTTTCATATTCTAATCCTTCTATGTCTCGTTTGATTAGCCCTACTTTTCCCTTATTTTCTTTCATAAAATTATCAATACTTACCACTTCTATTTTTTCTCCTAGTTCTCCATCCAAAATCTTGCTGCCTGCTCCTCATTGACTGATAATCGCTTGATAATTTTTCTTTCCTACTCCTGATTTAATGGGAATAATGATATCTTGTTGACTATTATCCAATATTGTTTTACGTGCTTGATTAAAATTTTCCAAATTAGGTTCAAAAGTATATACTTTTTTAGGAGAAAGTTTTTCACTCAAAGTCAATGCAGTATCTGCAATATATCCTCCACAATCCAAAATAATTTTATTTTGTACATATTCCTTCACATAAGGAATACGAGATAAAGTCATTGCATAAAAAATATTCAACCAACTAGAAATTTTATCTATCCCAAAATATGGAGTAGGATATTTTAAACAAAACTTTGCAAAAGCTTTTTGCTCTTTTTCTTCTTTTGTAGAAAAGATTTTTGTATATTCCAATACATTATTATCAGCAATAAGCTGAATTTTTTGATACATAGCATAAATAAATTCTTTATCTATTGTCTCTAATCATTTTGTAAGATGTATAAGTTTTTTTTCTGCATCTGGATAACGTGCTATATCCTGGGTCCATACCTTACTATTCTCATCCCTCTGCCACACTCTCCAATGCATTGAAGAAAGAGACTGAAAAAGCATCTGAAAATAATGTAAATTTTTGAGCCATTGCCATCACCTTGATAAAGTGAAAAGATAACATTTTAAAAGAATTTTTCTCATAATACTACATCAGTAAAAAATAAATTTTATATAAACTTTCTAAAATACTCAATCGTTTTCATTAGTCCTTCTTTTAATTCAACTCTGGGCTCTCGCCCTAACTTTTCTTTTGCCAATTGATTATCTGCTTTCCTCTGTTTAGGATCATCTTCTGGTAATGGTTGATACACAATCTGACTTTTACTTTCTGGTATCAGTGCTAAAATTACTTCTACAAGCTCTTTCATCGTAAATTCAAATGGTGTTCAAATATTTACCGGTCAAATAAATCAATCCACATTATTCATCATCCTAACCATTCCTTCAATTAAATCATCAACATATTGAAAACTCCTCGTTTGCTCCCCTGTTCCATAGATAGTAATATCCTCATTTTTCAATGCCTGCATAATGAAATTACTTATTACTCTTCCATCACTGGGATGCATATGGGGACCATACGTATTAAAAATTCTAATCACACGAATATCTACCCCATATGCTTTGTGATAATCATAAAATAAGGTTTCAGCAGCTCTCTTTCCTTCATCATAACAACTTCTACTTCCAGCAATATTCACATTTCCCCAATAGGTTTCTGGCTGAGGATGGATGGAAGGGTCGCCATATACTTCTGAAGTAGAAGATTGTAAAACTCTAGCTTTAGTTTTGAGAGCCAGCTCCAGCATATTCATTGCTCCCAGAACTGAAGTTTTCATTGTTTCTACTGGATTTTTCTGATAATGTACAGGAGAAGCAGGACAAGCAAGATTATAAATCTGATCTACTTGCATTCGAAAAGGTTGTGTAATATCGTGCAATACAAACGTAAAGTTTGGATGATGCAACAAAGGCGTAATATTGCTCTTATTGCAAGTAAAGAGATTATCTAAACAAATAACTTCATTTCCTTCATCAAGTAATCTTTTACACAAATGTGAACCAACAAAGCCTGCTCATCAAGTGATTAATATTTTCATTGTATCTTATATGTTTTCAAGGTAAAAAATGTATTGATATGCATACTTTTTTTCTCCTTAAATACAAGCGGAAATACTTGCGGAGAAATTATAATTCAAAATGCACCATCATATACTTACAAAGGAATATTATCTGCAAGATTACGTCGAAATACTTTCTGGCTTCAACCTTGGATACTTTTCATAAAACCTTCTCAATCTCTCCCAATCCCCAATATCCCACCATTCTATCTCTCTCATCACAACCATCTGAATATTGTCTACTTTTTCCATAATGGCATAATCAATCGAGAGCGACGGAAGAGAAGAAAAATGCTGCAAAAACTCTTCCAAACTTCCCTGCATTCGTTGAGCAATTTCTGGACAATACGATTGAAATGCTTGCTGTATGGTCGCTAGAGTAAATAAAAAAATACCACTATTCCACAGATAACTTCCTGCTTTGAGATACTCCTCTGCTACTGCTAGAGAAGGCTTTTCTTTAAAGGAAAGTATCGGCGTAATTGTATCGGTATTTGCCACGTTAATATATCCATATCCCGTTTCTGCATAGGTCGGCTGAATACCAAATAAGATAATCTTTCCCGTTTTGGCACGTTCTGTACCGAGATGAAGAAAATATTCAAAATCAACTTGAGGCTGAATGATATGGTCAGCAGGAGCAACTAATAACATATCGTCTGGCTGAACTCCTTGAGCTTCAAGAGTTTTTACGATAAGGGCAAGAGCTGGTGCCGTATTTTTTCTTTCGGGTTCAAGTATCAGATTTTTTTCACTGATAGGAAGCTGTTGCAAAATCTTGTCTTTGTATTTTGCGGAGCTACTGACAAAAAGGGTAGCAGGTTCACGTATTCAATACTCATCAGGGATATTGAGCCTGTGATACGTTGTTTGCAACAGAGATTTTGTTCCCACAAGTGTGATAAATTGTTTGGGATTGTCTTCGGTAGAAAGTGGTGCAAGTCTCGTTCCTCCTCCACCAGCGAGAATGATTTTGTAGAGCATTTACGTGTAGATGAATAAAATATACTATTTATTCTTTTGTATCTTATGTTCCAAAGCTACTAACTCTTCTAAATTATGCTGATTATGAACCACATTATTAAATTGTTTTTGGGCAGTTTTTTTTAGTATGTTAAATCTTTCTGCTTGGGATAGTCAGGTTTCCACTAGTTGAGCGTTTAAAAACTCTATATTACTCAACACAATAAGCTCGGTAATGGTTGCATTATCCCTAATATTTCTCTCCTTGGTTTGTATACCTGTTTCGTCTCTCCACTGTTTGTTTGTCTTTCAGAAAATAATTATATTCAACATATCAGCTTCATCTGCATATGTATAATATTCCGCTTTTTTATCACTTATTTTACCATCTATCAGATGTTCTTTTATGGCTAAAGTATGTGTTTTATAATTGATTTTTGATAATACTCTATTGATGGTCCAATGAGGATTTCATCTCATTTGCTCCAATCACTTTAATCTCTGAAATTCCTTAACGATATATAGTCTAAATTCAGGAGAAATCCAACTCGCAAATTCTAAAGCAATATCTATATGTGCAAAACTTCCTCCTCCATACCTTCCAGATTTTGAAACAATTCAAATTGCATTTACTCCTTCTATTCGTTTTTGTGGAGACATTGTAAAAGCATTAAAACCCGCTTCACTTTTAAAGGCATCGAATTCGACCCCTTTAAAATTTGGATTATTTAACTGTTCCCATACTCACAAAAACGCTATAACATCTTTATTTCTCATCCAATTTTGTATAGCACTTTTGGGTTCTGTTGCATTTTTAATTCTTGCTATATCTGTCAAAGAGAGATAAGGCTCACTTCTAATTTTTATTATGGTTATCATATTTCACGGTACTTGAAGTAGTTCACTCATAATAATATGTACAAAATAAATTACTTATGTATATACATTTTTAACATAAATACAAACAAAAATACCCATTTCCTATCCCTTCCTACACTCCTAACTCTTCCTGTACCTTCTGCAATTGTTCTCTCCCAACCTCTGCCCGCACCTGCTTTCGTAAATTTTCAATTTCTCACTCCCCTGCTTGAAATCCACGCTCATTTGCCAACTTCAACGCAACGAGCATTTCCTCACTGGTTCCGACACATTCAAAAGGCTTACAGCCTTGCATACCGAGCAATTCCTTGAATAAAGGAAGCAACGCTTCATCAGCAAACAGCTTTTTCCCAAAGATTTCATCCACCGTTTCAGCGGGTAAAAATGCTCTCATCATCGTATACACGAAAGCACATTTGGGACATTTACCACATCGGAGCTGTTTTCACGTAAGATGAGTTCAGGTGAGGTGAAAATTTCTATTACACGAAGAAAAGGCGTGAAAATACTGCGGATACTTGCAAAATTCCTGTACAATCCTGATTTCGTATCGCGGACGGAGAATGCTATAATACGTCAGATTTTTAGCAATATTGGTATGAATGTAGGTTTGAAACGCTTGCTCAAATGCTTCACTTTTGGACCATTGATGATTGATTTCTACGCCGTCCAAGAGCAGATTGCCGTGATTGGCGGATTTTTCGTTGGAAAGAACAATTTCATTACTCTCATACAAATACGCCGTCAGAAGAGAAAGAAAAGACAGAATGCCCGTAATGGGAACATGTCCATTATATCGCTCTCAGCTTTGGTTCATTGCAAAAAGTTTTGGGTCAAGTGTTCTCGTATGGATAATTCTCGGAACATTTACCTTGCTGGCGGCAAGTGCGTGCAATGGCAGATTTCCCATACTAAACAGAAAAAAAGGCTGATGACGCTCTTTGAGCAGTTCCACACTCACCAGAGAATCTTTTCCACCCCCAAAAAACACCAACGCTGTCGGTTGAAGCATTTCCCGAGCAACAGGAGCAGGAGTGCCATTGAGAGGACTATTGCTAAACTGGCAAATATCTTTGGGGGAAAGTCCGTTTACCACCATAAATTCTCCCAATCCATTGAGATAAAAGCTTTTCCAAAAGTGCAACATTTCGGGAGTTCGTCGGTCAGGAACGAGGATTTTCGCCGTTGGAGAAAGTTTGTAATACGAAATTCCCAGAGCGATATGGATATGTTGTAGCAAGGTATGAAGGATGGTTTCGTCGATGGAAGTTCTGATTTTTTTTACGGTTGTAGAAAAGTTTACGGTTTCTGTAAAAAATAGCTCATCAGCCTGATACGTGAACGTAGCGATAAGCGTTTGCTGGTCAAAAGAAAAGGAATGAAAGCTGAAGGTAGAAAACGTACGCATTTGCCACAAAGGGAGTAAAAATAATAAGGTAGTATGGTTATAGGAAAAGGAGGAGAAAAAACAAATCAAATTATTTGTTTAACAAGAAGGCTTCTTGGAAATATCCAAGAAGCCTTATGATAAGAAGTGGTTATCCCTGTTTCTGAAACCCAAAAGATTGAAGATTTTGTTCTTCTGCCCTTAAATATTCAGGCGTAAACACTTTTGAATACAAAACATCACCTTGGCAGAATACTTTTATTCTACCATCTTTGAGTAGATGGATACGATACTGCCCCTCGAGAAGAACAATACCTAGTCTTCTCAATTTATCTCCGGTTGATTCGGAATAACCTTTTTGTTTGAATTGCATGTCATTCATAAAAATTTAACTTTTATTATTTTAATTTTTAGTCAATCCCCACCTGTTTTTCTTTTTAGAGGCTTCGTTGACTTATCTAAAGGTATAACTAATAATAATAATACAATTGCAAGCTAAAAATGACTTTTTTTGTTGTCATTTTTCTCTACACTAAGAATAACCTTCTCACTAACTCAATCACGGAATATTTCCACCACCAAGCATTCCTGCCAAATCACTAGTATCTACTCCGAGAATTTCTTTGGTCTTTTCTGCAACGATTTCTTGTGCTTTGGTTTGTGCTTTTTGAAATGCTGTAATCAATAGCTGTTCCAAATGCACTTTTTGACTAGGGTCTAATAGTGAAAGGTCGTTGATTTGTAAATCTTTCAATTTCATTTCACCAGAAATATCTACAATAATAGCGTCTTTTTCCTCATCACCATCAGTATATTTTCCCTCTTTGGCTCTAATTATCAGATTTTTAAGCACTTTTTCTAGTTGCTTATATTTGTCATACATTTTTTTCATATCTCCCATTTTGCTAAACATATTCATTGAGTTGTTGGCATAAAGAATTAAAAAAGCTGAAGTATTATACGATTTCTTTTAGTATTTTCAAGCCCAAACATCGTAAAAAGAAGGCTGACTTGCCCTGAGCAAACGATAAATGGTAGGAAAATCTTCGCGACGTTCTGCTAAAAAGACAAATCCTTTGTCCATCGTACGAATAATTTCAACATATTTTTTGAGCGTAGCTTGAGCGTTTTTGAGGGTAGCTTTATCACTAGATTTGATAAATCCTATGAGCATATCCCCCTCCTGATAAAGAGAAGATTGTAGTTGAAAGAAATTGGATGTCAGCGGTTCTTCTGGTGATAGTGGAAACTCCTTTTGCGATGAATGCGAGGAAGTATCACTACATAAGAAGAAAAGCAACAGTACAATAATCACTCCACAGATTACAAACGTGATTTTTGATTTTGAGGTGTCATAGTATTCTTTGAGCATTATGAAGGAATAAAGAGATAAAAAAATCATTGTAATGATACTCTGGAGTATAGGATTTTGTATCGCATTAGCAAGAGAAAAATAGTACAAATACGATAAGTTAGCTTTAATGTAATTGGATTTAGGTAAATGACTTTGTAAATCTCAAGTCTCCATTGGTAAAATATCTAATATCCTTAATTCCATATTTCATTGCTGTTACTCTGTTAATCCCAATTCCAAAGGCAAATCCTGTCCATCCTTCTCTCGGGTCAACGCCAGCATTTTTCAATACATTAGGATGTATCATCCCTGCTCAGAGCAATTCAAGCCATTTAGAAAGCTGCTTTTTACCAGTCTTTGGGTCTATATATTCATATCTAGCATCAATTTCAAAGCCCGGCTCGACAAACGGGAAAAACCCCGGACGCATTCTGACTTCTACTTGCTTTTTCAAGGTAGCAGAGAGAAAGGTTGTAATCACATTTTTAAAATTGGCAATGGAAATATTTTTATCAATGTATACGCCTTCAAGCTGATAAAACATCGTATCGTGGGTAGCATCCATTTCATCGAAACGATAACATCTTCCCGGCAACACTGCCTTGATGGGCACACCGTGCTTTCTGATAATGTAATTTTGAGCAGAAGAAGTATGCGTTCTCAAAACATAATTCTCGCCTCTATCGTCTTTCTGCTCCAAATAAATGGTATCGTGCATTTCCGTTGCAGGGTGCGTAATGGGAATATTTACCGCTTCAAAATTTTCAAATTTGCTGACCACTTCTGTTCCCAGTTCCACGATAAATCCCATTGATTGGGCGATATTTTCCATTTCTCTTCTGGTTTTTACGAGCAAATTATAATATCCTTGGTCAAGTTTTTTTCCGGGAAGCGAAATATCCACCAATTCTTTTTCCAAAAGTTCGTTAATTTCTTTGAGGGAAAACTGTTGCTCTTTTTCAGCATATGCTGTTTCCAAAGCAGTTTTTAAAGCTGAAAGCACTTGTCATTTTTCCTTTCTTTCGTCGGGAGAAAGGTCGGACATTGTTTTGAAGGCGAGCGTGATAGTGCCCTTTTTCCCAAGGTAAGTTTGGTATCGTTGTTGGAGACTTTCTGGGGTAGAGACTTGAGAAAGTTCGTTGAGTAGTTGCTGTTTATCCATAGATGAAGAGGGTGAATGAAGATAAAACATAAATGAAGAGTTCTTCTATAGTCAATAAATAATACAAAATAACTATTTTGTCGAGTATAGTCGATAAATGTTGTTTTTCAAGTGATTTTTAATAGGAAGGATATTTTTTTCTTTTGTTTTATGCTTCCAATTTCTTTTGTACTTCAGCTTTCAGCTCTTCTTTACAGATAATGAAGAGTTCTTGGGCGGTCGCTCCTTTGGACATAATGCATTTTCGCCCTGTTGAGGTAGGATACGAAATACGAAATCTGACTTCTGAACTTCCTTTTTGTTGTCTGGAAATCCTTCCGGGAATAATTCTGCTGATTTCTGGCATTTTTTCAATTTCCAAAAGAAAGCTATAAAAGTCAGGCAAAATATGATGTTCGGTTTTTACTTTTGTGAATTTTGGTTGCATTGGTGGAAAGATTGGACAAAAAATTATAGTGCTTAATGTACGTTATTTTGATAGGAAGGGTTCAGCTATTCCACAAAACATTCTACGCCTAAATTTCCTTCTTTCCATTCAATCGCTAATGCTTTGGTAATGCCTTTCACATCATCTTCAAAAAGCTGCATTGCTTGTTTTTGTTCGGGACTACAAGAAATGATGAGCTTGCTCAATGCTGCTCCCATCGAAATCTGAGACTCAGATTTGTATCTTCTGACCATTTCTACAATTTCCAACACGGTTTGCATTGGTAGCAGTCTTGATGTTCGTTTAATGCTTCACTCAACAGTAGGATAGGTAGTTTTATGAATGGAATGCCGAGCATTCTCTGCAATCTCTGCGGGAATATCTTTTTTAAAATAGTCTTGGTAAATTTCCTCAGTAATGTGCGGAAGATACGGTGCAATCAGCTGAATAATCGTGTAAAACACTTTGTACAAGGTAGCTTGTCAGCTTTTTTTCTTTTCTTCTCCCTGTTCAAAACGTTCTGGCTGATAGAGACGCACTTTGATAAGCTCTAAATAATTATCACAAAAATCTGCTCGGAAAAACTCTTCAAACGCAATTTTTGCAAGTCCATATTCGTAATGGTCAAGATGTTTATTCATCTTTTCTACGGTAGTATTGAGTTTTTCCAAAATTCGTTGGTCGGTCGGATAGAGCGTTGCATAGTCTATGCTCCCTTCCCTCTGCATCTTTGTGGTATCAAAGCCTTCCAATTGCATTTTCACAAACTGAAACGCATTCCACAGCTTCATCACGAGCTTTTGTCATTTTTTCAGTTCTTCCTCTTCAAATACCATATCCTTTCCGAGTTGCCCTCCAGACGTTCGATATCTGACTGCGTCTGCTCCCCGTTGCTTGATTAAATTTTCCGGTTCTACTTTGGTATTTCCCGCAGATTTAGAGATTTTTTCACTCTTGCCTGCCAAAACGTGTCCCGAAATCATCACCGTATAAAAAGGGATTTCCCCTGTTCTCAGATAACTTTGCAAAGTCGTATAGAGAAGCCACGTCCTGATAATATCGTGGGCTTGCGGTCTCAACGACATCGGTATCAGATTTCCCCCTGTTCGTCCATCTTTTTTGAGAAAGGTTTCGTTAATGAGTGGAGAAAGTCCCGACGTAAACCACGTATCCAATACTAACGTTTCTGACTCGACTTGGTCTCTTGTATATCCCTCTGGCACCTCAATGGTCGGGTCAACAAAATGCTCAGAAAGCTGACGCTCAGACGGTAAAATCACCTTATTGGTGCCTTTTTCATATCGCACGGGAATAGGAATTCAGAATTGTCTTGACCTAGAAATATTCCAGTCTCGAGCAAGATTGTTAATCCAGTCATTGGACCTTTTTTTCATAAATTCTGGATACCGGGTCATTTTCTCGTTTTGTTGCAAGAGGAGCTCTTTTTTGTCCAAAAGGTGAACAAACCACTGATACACAGGAATAATTTCGATAGGGGTTTTGCCTCTTTCGGAGATTTTTTTCGCTTGGATAATCGGGTCTCTTTTGACAACAATATCTGCTTGTCATTCCAAATATTCCATAATCTTTTCTCTCGCTGCGTCTACTTTCAATCCTTCTATCACTTCACATCCAGAATTTTGGATGGTACCATATCTACTGATGATGATTTTTTCCGGTAAATGGTGCTTTTGAACTCGATAAACGTCGGTTTCGTCTCCGTAGGTACAACACATTACCACTCAGCTTCCTTTATCCATTTTTACCTTATCATCTCCGAGCAGAGGAACGGTGTCCCCCAGTGGCGTGGTAATCATTCTTCAGATATATTTGGCAAATCTTTCATCATCAGGATGAGCAAAAACAGCTACACAAGCCGGTATCATTTCTGGTCTGGTCGTCGCAATCACGAGTTTCTCTCCGTCGTCTAGCGTGAAATTGAGATAATTGAAAAATTCATTAAATTCCTTTTCTTCGGTTTCGGCTTGGGCAACGGTCGTCTGCATTCTGGTACATCGCAACGCGGGAAACTGTTTACCGACAATTTCGCCTTTCTGGTACATTTCCACAAATCTCTGCTGAACGAGCTGTTGCACGGCAGGAGAAATGGTCGCATACGTTCTGTTCCAGTCTACAGAAAACCCTAATGACTGTCGCAAAGCCTTGTACAAATCTCTATATTTTTGGTTCACTTCCAAACATTTTTCGACAAACGCTTTTCTTTCCAATTCTTTGATGTTGATTTTTAGCTCCTTTTCCACGAGCTGTTCGGTCGGAATACCGTTATCATCGTATCCCATCGGATAAAACACATTGAAGCCTTTCATCCTTTTGTATCTCGCGATGATTTCCGCCTGTGTATAGGAAAAAATGTGTCCAATATGGAGTTTTCCGCTAACGGTCGGAGGAGGAGTATCAATAGAAAAAATCTGATTGGGGTCAGTTTTCGTAAGGTCAAAAGCGTTAGTCTGGTGTTGTTCTCGGAAGTCTTGCCATTTTTTTTCAGACTCTGGAAAGCGATAAGGAGTAGCCATAAACAAAACGTGAAAGAATAAAAAAGTGTTGTGAGTATAGCTATTCTAGCAGCAATTGCAAGAACATTGTAAAATGCTAAATATTTCGCTTGAAACTCCTTCTCTTTTAGATACAATGCCCAAAACGACTCTTTTAGTTTTTTACAACGCTCTATGCAAACCTTTTTTACAAATTTTCTCCGAGAATTTCAACAAGCACGAACAACGCTCCTTCATCGAATAATGCTTTTGACGGGAACAGGAGAAATCTGAGCTTTAGGGATTTTTATCCTTATCAGTATTGAGCTACTGGTTTTTTTGCTTTTTATTCCCCTTCATCGTAAACTACTAAAACGCCTCCAACTCACCAAACAAACTTTGGTACAAACCGTTGATGAAGTAATCTATCTCCTCGCCAAAGCCCAATACGAATCCAAAATTTCCAAAAAAGACCTCGGAGGTGACCCCCATATGGCAATGATGAAAGAAATGTTTAAAAGCGGACATTTTGAATATTTAAATAATATCGCACTTATTCAAGAAAATGTCAAAAAAGTAGAACTCCTTTTACAAAAGCAAGTCGTAAGTCCAGAGTTGCGAAGTCATATCGTTCTCCTGCAGAAAAAAATGAAAAGACTTCTTTTTTGGGACAAAGGTTTGGGGATTTTTTGTAGCATTTTCACAGTGGGAATATACAAACTCTTTCGATAAATCCGTTCAGCATTTACTCTCTACATCTTCTTTTTTTTATCAGTTTTTTCTCAAATTTTTCCAGCTGAATAGAAATCTGATTAGGGTCATTCCTTTTGGATATTCACGATTGGAGCGAGGAAATCGTTTTGCCTAAATCAGCGTTTTTGGTTGCTTGTACTAAAGGATTGTGCATTGCTTTGCTCAATTCCGTTTCCTTGCTGGAAATAGAAAGTTGCTGTGAGGAAGAAGTATCTTGAGCAGAAGTCATAGAAAAACATAATAAGAAATAAATACAAAGAAAGCATAACCGTTGGTCGATAACCATCAAGAACCATCATCTAATACTATCACCTTAACCATTACATATTCTTGATAATCTTTTTCACTACTCCAATGACTTTGGTTTCATCATAAGGGTCAATTTCCACCGTATCAAAGAACCTATTCACAGATTCCAAAAAGAGTTTTCCATCAGCTTTTACTATCTTTTTGAGTTTGGGAAGCTGATTGTGCACAACAAATACATAATCATTCTCATCATAATGAGCTTGCTGATGAATGAGAATAAGGTCGCCATCTTGGATTTTTGGCTCCATTGAATTACCTTTTGCACGCACAAAGAAGGTATTATTTAAATCACCTGTCCCAATAAATGCCATCGTTACAGGAATTCTTTCTTGGGTGTATTCATGTACTACTGCTTTTCCTTGGTTTCCACACTGGGCAAAACCATAGATAGGAAGCTGAATAATATCTGTGAATTTATCGGTGATATTTTCACGAACGAGACGATATCCCTTTTCGTCTTTGACAAAGTATCCCTTTAAAATAAGCTGATTGAGCTTATTGAGCACGGTTTGAGGGTGATTTACTCAGATTTCTTCAGCTATTTCTCTGAGTGTAAGTCCTTCTCCATTTATATTTTTTTTGAAGAAGTTGATGAGAGCCTTTTGCACGGCATCGAGTCCTTTGTTGTACATCATACTAAGGGGTAAAAATAAAAGACAGTTTCTTTATACAAATCTCCTTGACGATGTCAAATCATTTTTATAGTTCATCGCAAAGCCAATAAGTACGCTAAGAACAAACTCCTTTGCGTTCTTTGTGACGTTGCGGTAAGTTGCGGTTAATTTTCAAGCAAAATGCACCAAAGGGGTAATCAAGTAAGATAAGAACTAGGAATCATTATTTAAGTAGTAAATAAACAATGTCAATGCTGAGGTATAAACGAATATTTATTATCTTATTGATTAGTGGTGCATTTTGAATTATAATTTTTCAACATTCATTTTGCATTGCTTTAGTCTTGCATATTCATATAAACATTGCATTGCATAAAATTAGTCTTTTAATTTTTTTGAACTAAAACAATGCTCAAACGAATGACGAACCTTCTGGTAGGAGATTACAATACCAAACAACTCAACAAAATCACTCCTCTCATCACAGACATCAACCAACGATACCAAACCTTTGAATCGCTCACTGACGAGGAAATCAAAGCCAAAACCGAAACCTTCAAATCCAGATACACACAAGGAGAAACCCTAGACCAACTCCTTCCCGAAGCCTTTGCTGTCGTGAAACAGGCGTGTAAAAGACTACTAGGAACCACGTTTGAAGTCAAAGGAGAACAGCAAACGTGGAATATGGTACCCTATGACGTCCAGCTCCTCGGAGGCATTATTCTCCATCAAGGGAAAATCGCCGAAATGAAAACCGGAGAAGGGAAAACCCTTGTAGCAGCTGCTCCTGTCTATTTGAATGCGTTAAGCTGAAAAGGCGTTCACGTCGTGACTGTCAATGATTACCTCGCTTCTCGTGATGCCCAATGGATAGGATATTTATATCAATGGTTAGGATTAAGTGTTGGAAGTGTCGTAAAAGGCACTCCCCTCCAGAGAAGAAGAGAAGAATACAGCAAAGACATCACCTATGTGGAAAACTCAGAATTGGGATTTGACTATCTGAGAGATAATTTGGTACAGACAATGGAAAGAAGAAATTTGATACGGAGACCGCTCAATTTTGCCATTGTGGATGAAATCGACAGTATCCTCGTAGATGAAGCCAGAACTCCGCTCATCATTTCAGAAGCCAGAGAAGAACCGACTGAAAAATATACCTATTATGCAAATATTGTAAATTTGCTTCATCCCTGCTCCACGAAAAAAAAGGTCTCTAAAGGACTTCTCAACGAACTGATGAACGAAGGAACCAAAAACCAAGAAGAAGATGGAGATTATTATATTGATGAAAAAACCAAAACTGCTTCCCTCTCCGGTAGAGGAATTGCCAAGCTGGAAGAGATTTTGAATGTGGAAAATATTTACAAAGATATGGGCTTTGAAGAAATTCATCATATCGAAAATGCTTTGAGAGCCAAAGCAGTCTATCTGAGAGATGTTGATTATATTGTTGCAAATGGAGAAATCCTCATCGTTGATGAACATACCGGAAGGACGATGCCGGGAAGAAGGTTTAGTGAAGGACTTCATCAGGCGATTGAAGCGAAAGAGCAAGTACAAATTCAGCGTGAAAGTCAGACAATGGCGACCATTACCTATCAGAATTTTTTTAAACAGTATCAAAAGCTGGCTGGAATGACAGGAACTGCTGCTACCGAAGCAGAGGAATTCCAAAAGATTTACGAATTGGAAGTGGTTATCATCCCCACCAATAAGGAAGTCATCAGAGTAGATAAAAACGATAAAGTGTATTTTGACCAGCACGCTAAATGGAAATTTGTAAAAGAATACATCAAATTTTACCACGAAATCGGGCAACCAATGCTTATCGGAACTGCCGATATTGCTACTTCTGAATATGTATCCAAAATGCTAGAACAAGATGCGATTACCCATTATGTGCTCAATGCTAAATTTCACGAACAGGAAGCTCACATCGTCGCCAATGCCGGAAAATATCAGTCCGTTGTCGTAGCCACCAATATGGCAGGACGTGGAACGGATATTAAATTGGAAGCCGGTTTGAACGAAAAGCTCGCCCAAAATTACGCCAAATGGTCTAAAAAGCTGTTGGAAAAAGGCGAATATGGATTGCAAGCCACCGTGTTTTCTCAAACAGAATACGCATTGACTTTGAAAGGATTGAAAGAAATCTTTGCTCTCACCGATGAACAAATGCAACAAATCCAGCAAGTAGGGACAACTCTTACCTTGTCCAACACCACCACGCAAGACATCACCATCACGATACAATTCAACACCAAACACCGTTCCGCCAACGACCGATACGCTCACATCAGATTTGAAGTTGCTGGAAAACCGCGTATGGACAAAGATTTCCACTATGGACTGTTTATTCTCTGAACGGAGAAACACGAAAGCAGAAGAATTGATAACCAGCTCAGAGGACGTGCAGGAAGACAAGGCGACCCAGGAGTTTCCGTGTTTTTTGTCGCTCTGGATGATACCCTGATGAGAAAGATGGGCGGAGAAAGAATAAAAAGTGTCGCATCACTTCTTTTGTCCAAAGAAGAACTCGGAAATCTGGAACTCACTCAAAGCCAATTTACCAACGCCATCACAAGGTCGCAGAAAGAAATCGAAGCACGGCATTTCAGCACCAGAAAACACCTCTTTGACTATGATAGCGTCATCAATAAACAGAGACAAAACATTTATCATACAAGGGACAGCATTATTGAAGCAAGTGTAGATGAGGAGAAAAAAGCTGACTGGACGAAAAATTATCAGAAACAATTTCTCATTGACGCCCAAAAAGTGCTCAATACCCAAATCACTATCGCAGAAAATACGCAACAAAGCATTGCAGACTTTTTGGAGGTATTGCAGAAAGAATTTTGATTGGAATTGACCGCTCAACAGAAATCAGACTTTTCAAATCTTGATTATCCTACGCTTAATGAACAATTGGAAAGAAAGCTGGTAGAATATTTCCAATCTGCATTTGAAACAGTAAATTCACAACTGCTTTTTATGCTCTTTAGAGATGTACAGTTGCAAGTGATTGATAAACTGCGAGTAGCTCATCTGGACGAAATGCAATATTTGAAAGACAAAGTAGGATTTATGGGATATGCTCAGCTTGACCCACTGATTGTGTACAAAAAAGAAAGTTTTGAGAAATTTCAAGATTTATTGAACAGAATTATGACGGAAAGTACCAGCATTCTAATGAGAGTAAATATCAATACCCTTGCTCAGCAACAGGAAGCTCAATTGAACATCATTGAAATCGCACAACAACACCCAGAACTTTTGGAAAAACTCAAATCAGCAAATAAAAATCTACCTCCTCGCAACGTCTCGTCTGGAAATATCGTAAGTGCAGGGGGACACGCTCACCTTGCCAACAGCAATGACCCGAGAAAAATGCTCTTTTCTGATGAAGACGGAGTAGAAGTTTTTGAAGTAAATGATATGCCTTCATCCCAGACTTCAGAGACGGTACTCCTGCCTGAACATAGAAAAATCAGACCCAACGACCCTTGTCCGTGTGGCAGTGGAAAAAAATATAAAAAATGCTGTGGAAAAGAATAATTACAGCAGAAAATAAAATAGGAAGTAAATATTCTTTTGATAATTGAATATACCGTTTCAACCATTCGTCTATAACCAAACCAAATTGTTTCTTTGCTATTGCATATGCAAGTTGAATGATTATGAGTTTGTTGCTCATAGAATAATGTTAAGTTATAAACTGACTAAATTATTATTTTATGAGTATTTTGCTTAAGTGTTTTTTTTATTTGCAATAGAGCAAAAAGTTCTTCTTCATTGTTGGTGAGGAATTTTTTTAGTTGGAATGGTACTGGTTTGTGTTATTGCAATTGCTTTTTTAGCTCTTGTTGTGCGGTTTGAGGATTGATTTTTCCGCCTGTTTTTTTCATCACTTGTCCGACAAAAAATCCGATAGTCGTCTCTTTCCCTCCTTTGTACTGTGCTACGATAGCAGGATTTTCATTTATCACGGTTTGTACTATGTTCACGAGGTCGTCATCACTTACTGCTGGAGTGTCAAATCCTTTGTCTTTCATGATATCGGCAACGGGTTTTTTGCTGTGGAGGAGTTCTTCAAAAACGAGTTTGAGTTGATTATCCACCAGCATTTTTTTCTGTTCTAGTTTGAGAAAATCAATAAAAGGCTGAGCAAATTTCGTGAGAAAATCTTCCAATTCTTGGCTTCCTTGCATTTGCATTTCATCAATGACAGGTTTCATTGGTCCGACCATCCACTTTGCCACTGTTTTTGGTTCAAATCCTTCATCTACTCTCGCAAAAAGAAAGTCAAAAAGAGCTTTATCCTGCAACAGAGCATTGAGATATTCTTTGTGAAAGCCAAATTGTTCTTTGCAGATTTTGATGTATTCGTAGGGGCGGTAAATGGTAGGAGGGGTGGTGAGTTGGTGAGGGGTAGACATTGGATATTGATTAGGAGATAGGAAGGTTGAATTGTTTATGTTCTTGATGAGATACTAAACGAGTTAAGTAATATTTATGTATGTATAATATGATTTTGTATAAGAAATGCAAGTCCTAGCTCTTGCTGAACATTGGAGTTTTTACCTTTGGCTATGCTATTTGATATTTCCTTAATGTATTCTTTATTCTCTTGATTATACTGATAATAGGACTTGATTTTTTGACAGACTTTTGTATATACTAGTTATTTATGACAAACTTTATAAAAATGGTACAAATTATCAAAACCTTCACCAACCTTGGACTTATCGGGCACGAAATTCACATTGAAGCGGATTCTAGCTTGGCTCTTCCCACCATTGAAATTATCGGACTGCCGGATATGATGATTAAAGAAGCCAAAGAAAGGATAAGAAGCACCTTTAGAAATTGCCAACTTCCGCTTCCTGCGAGAAAATTTATCCTCAATCTGGCTCCCAGCGACATCAAAAAAATCTGAACGAGTTTTGACCTTCCAATGGCTCTTGCATTACTTTTACTCATTCAGGAGGGGAAATGTCGCTTTTCCGAACAGTTAAAAAGCTGACTTTTTTTCGGGGAATTAGGATTGGACGGAAGCGTCAAAAGAATAAATGGACTGCTTCCTTGTGTGCTTTCCGCCAAAAAGAAAGGACGAACCACTTTTTTTATCCCTCAGGACAATCTCTTTGAATTGGAATACATTCCTGACATTACTATTTATCCTATAGCTCATTTTTCCCAGTTGGTAGACTATTTTTCTCTTGGAAAACCACTGAATGTTCTTTCTTCTCACAAAGATATTTATCAGCTTCAGCAACAACCATCGTTTGACAATGATTTTATGCATATCAAAGGTCAACTGCTGGCAAAAAGAGCATTGGCTATTGCAGCAGCGGGTTTTCACAATGCGTTGATGGTGGGTGCTCCCGGAAGTGGAAAAACAATGCTGAGCAAAGCAATGCAAAGTATTCTCCCTCCCTTGGATTTCTCAGAAATGCTGGAAGTCAGTCAGATTTATTCTGTAGTGGGAAAACTCAATAAAGACCTTCCTCTCATCACCCAAAGACCTTTTAGACAGGTACATCATACGGCATCGAGATTTTCTATTATTGGAGGAGGAACCAGTCTGACTCCGTGAGAGGTTTCCCTTGCTCACAAAGGGATTCTCTTTTTCGACGAATTGACAGAATTTCCAAGGGAAACATTGGAAGTGCTCAGGCAACCTTTGGAAGAAAGAACGGTGCATATTTCCAGAGTGAGTGGAAGCGTGGAATATCCCGCCAATTTTATGTTTATTGCATCGATGAACCCTTGCAAATGTGGCTACTACAAAGATAGAGTCAAACCTTGTCGCTGTTCAGCAAGCGATATCAAAAGATACCAAAGCAGGATTTCGGGTCCGCTTTTGGATAGAATTGATATTATTCTAGAAATTCCCAGAGAAAATATTGATAAAATTCTGGATTATCACCAAGGAGAAACCTCTGACGTGTTGAGAGCAAAAGTCGTCGCTGCACGAAAAATCCAACAAGAAAGGTTTAAAGGACTTCCTTTGCACGCTAATGCTCAGATGACAGCAAAGGAACTCCAAGAAATTGTTCCTCTGGATAGTACCTGTAAAGACTTTTTGTCTCAGGCTTCTTCTGCATTAAATTTATCTGGGAGAGTGGTGCATAGGACCATCAAATTGGCAAGAACAATTGCTGATATGCAAAACGTGCCTCATATTGTGGTGCAACATTTAGCCGAGGCGATGCAATATAGAAATAGGACGATGTTTATCGAAGAATAGGGTATTGAGCAAATCAAGTACTAGAACACAAAATTATGCATTTGTTGCTTGTGGTAGGGGCTCCGCGTATGCTTCATCCGTTGCATATGCTGCTTCACCAGCTTCAAAGTTTGCATCCATTTCAAGGCTTGGGTCTATTCCCATTCCCATCACCGCTCAGAGAAGCTCCATAATGTTTACTGCTTGGGTGGGTTCTGTGAGAAGAATACTATCCAATGGCTGATAGCTCCATTCTCCCTGGAAAGGAATGCTCAAAGTTTCTGGCATCAAGCTTTCTGAACTTGCTCCTCAAGTCAGCGTTGTTTCATTAGTATCTACTTGCAAGGTATCTATTTGCAATACAAGGTCAAATTCTACGGTAAAGGCAGATTTTTTTGTGCTGGTGGTCAGGGTTCCCGTTAGAGAAATAAGGTCAGAAAGCTGAACAGAAAGCGTGGAAGTACGTTTGTTATTTTGGAGCTGAAACTGAAAGACTTCTTCTCAGCTTTCTTTATCTCTGATATGTATCACCATTCCCTCAGGTCCATATCGATATTCTCCTTCTACTGCTACGTCATTGATGTGAAGTTCAAAGGTATCTACTACCATTGCTACTTTGCCATTTTCTAGTAAAACCAGATTTCCCTCAAAAACAGGAATATCCACTTGGATTGCTGGTAAGGTAGGAACTACTCCCTCTTCAAACAAGCTACTAGACTGCTGATTGAGCGTATTGATAGTCGTGATGACAGTTTGGACAAAGGTTTGAATTTTTTGGGTATCGAGGGTGAATTGATAAGCAGGCTTTTCAGCAAATTGGGAGAAAGTTCCTTGATAAGGCTGCTGTCCCTGTTTAATCATTACTTCTCCTATCTGCTTGGATATTGCCGTAAGCTGTTGCAAAAATTGCTGGTTTCCTTCCAAAAGCATTGTTCCACCAGAAAGTGGCAATTTGAGCCATTGTCCTTGAATACCTTGCAATAAGAGCTTGATATCTTCAATAGAAAATGCATTTTGTTCTACAGAACTGTTTAAATCCAATTTTTCCAGATTGAAATAGAAATGTTCTGGAGTAGCAAACACAGAGAGATTTCCGTTAATTCCTAGAATGTTCTCTGGGGCATTGATTTGTACATCAAATCACAGCTGGCTTTGTCCCTTGTGGTTGAGTTTGTCTTCCTGAGATTGACTGGTCAAATGCACCACTACATTGCTTTGTTCTTCATCCTGAATGGTGGTAGTCAAGCTGAGGTCCTCCTGAAGAGGCGTCGTGGTATCAAAAAGTACCTGATGAGTAGTGAACAAGGACTGCTCCTGTAAAGCATTTTTTGCTTCCTCAAAGGAGAGTTGGCTTTGGGTTCCACACGCAGTCAGGAACAACGGAGCAATCAAAAGTCCTCCAAAAAGTCCTAAGTGAGATTTCATAGTATATACATATAAAAAATAAAAATCTAATCAATAGCAGGAGAAACCGCCAACGTAGTCAGATTTATCCTTTCTCCTTCCATTTCTAGTTGGTCTAATTTTTTTTCTACAGCTTCATCGGTGAAAATTCGTGTATCTTTATCACATACTTCATCGATTTCTAGGACATCGGGCGACTGAATAATTCAGCATTGCAATTCATCATTACTGATGAGATAATTGAGTTTTCCATTGGTACCAACATAGGCATTGATAAGCGTACCCGCAATATCGTATTCTCACGGAAAATCAATAAAAAGCAGATTTCCTCTGTCGTATGCCATTTCTGCTCCGACATCTGCCTGTAAATTGATAATGCCGATAACGGGAGTATGAGGATTAAATACCAAATGTTCTCCAATTTTGATTCCATTGTCAGTAAGAGTAATAGTAGGACGCATTCTTTGCAGGATAAGCAATTTAAAAAGCTGACCTTACTATACGAGAAGTGCTTTCAATTGCAAGAGCTTTCCAAGATTTTTTATCTCTTCCTGTTTGGCTCTTTTGGTCTTATGAAAATTCAGCAAAGACTTGGTAAAGAATGAGCAAAAATCCAAATAACACCAATCCTGAAACAAACAAGTTGATAAGAATGCCTTTTGCTCTTTTCATTCCATTGCCACTTCCTCCATCAGTTAGAAAGGAATATCCTGCATAAAATACCATCAATACCGCTGCTGCACCATACAAATATCCAAAGAATTTGGCTGCTTTCAAAATGAAATCGGTTGCTTGAGTAGCAAAATCTCCTTGACTTGCGATATAATATACAAAATCTACGCTTTTGATAATCACCAATGCTCCTATGACATTGAGGAGTCCTTTGAGCAGCTTTTTGGATTTATCGGCATCAGCTGCTGCTATCACTCTAAACCCTGTCACCACAATCATCAAAATGGCAAAGAAAAAAGCTGCTCCTTTGAGAAATGCCAAGAGTTGAAAGAAAATAGACCCATTTCCAGTAGCTAATGCATTAGATACTCCTTCTAATCCTTGAGTTCCGCCCATTCCTGAGAAATTTAAGACATCTCCAACAAATCGTCCTGCTCCATAAATAAAAATACTTCCTATGGCTATATACAATAAATTTCTCGTTGCATCTTTGAGCTGTTCTGCTTTATTTCCACTAATGAGCAGTTGAATACCTGCATATACAAGATACACAAAAATAAGTCCAACTGCTAATACTCTGATAGTTCATCCTATGAAGTCTCCAGTCTCACTCGAAGAGATAGGATAAAATAAGGCTTTGATATTTTCTATCAGAGATTTGTCTGTTTTTATATTATCATTTTTAATGACATAAATATCACTTTTGTCATTAGTAAGGTGAGAAGCAAAGTCTTGGTCATACGAAGGTGGATTAACTGCAAATACGGAAAGACTACTTATGCCTATTCCTAGCCAGATGGTGAGACTTATCAGCTTTTTTATTATCTGTTTCATTTATAAGAGAGTACACGAAATAAAAGATTATTCGAAGAGAAAGTTGATGACAGCGGTAATAAAATCTATGAGATAATAAAACCCTGTCAACAAAATTACTCCTATGGCAATATTGATAAAATTCCCCTTAATTTTGCTAAATTCTCCTTTTTCACCGTTAACAGCATTGGTCACCATCAGAAATCCATTGTAAATCAGCAAAATCGTTGCTATTGCCAATCCCAAATACACCGCCCATTGAATGTAAGGATGAATATTATTTTTTATCCAATCTAACGTATTGGTAATTCTAAATTTGATATTTCCACTATATCCTGCGGTTTGTGAGGTCACTCCATCCAGTACAGTATCCTGAATTTTTGAGTCTTGATTAGCATTTTTGACCACGCTGTCCAGCAAATCAATAGGAGAATTTGTCCCTGCTTTCCACGTGGTTTGTGCAAAAAGTGGGGAGCAGACTATCCCAAACAATAGAGGGAATACAAGACATAAGGTTGTTATAAGGCGGTTGGTTTTCATTCATTTGCGTAAGAAATAAATACTCTTCTCTAAGTATACTGAGAAATCATAAAAAAAGCAAATTTTTGGTTCCTTTTTTTCTACAAATCCCTATGCTTTGTTCAGATTTATTTTGCTATTTGTTTACTGATGTTTGAACCTTCTCTTGCTTCTCTGGTCATTGGAGCGGTTTTATGAGCCATTATTGGCTATCTTTTTGCCAAGCTTACCTTTCGTTCTTTGCTCAAACAGGCGAGAACGCAGTCTGTCAAACAATCGCGTGCGGTGCTTCTGGGTGACGTGAATGAAAAAATTGCTCCTGCATTGCCCGGTTTTCCGTATGATTGTAAGGATTTAGTGTTTATTGGGAAAGGGATAGATTATCTGGTGTTTGATGGATTGGCGAGTGGAACGTTGAAGCAAATTGTTTTACTGGAAATAAAAAGCTGAATGTCTACCCTCAATCGTAATGAAAAAATGATAAAAGAAATGGTAGCGAGAGGAGGAATTTGTTATGAAGTGTTCAGACTAAATTCTCACATTGAAAAATTCTAGCGAATACGTATAGTCACTCTTATTCGGCTTTTGTATTTTATTATCTTTGATGTACGAATTATGCTTAATGTCCATTCTTACGAAACCTTTGCTACTCAGGATTGACCCGGTATCAGACTTGTTATCTTTTTGCAATGATGTCTATTTCGCTGTAAATACTGCCAAAATCCTGACACCATCCCTTCTGTAGATGCCAAAAAAATGTCTCCTGAAGACGTATTAACCTTAGCTCTCAAACAAAAAGAATATTTCGGTGAAAAATGAGGAATTACGTTTTCTGGTGGTGAACCGTTATTACAAGCAGCTGCATTGCTTCCAACCCTCAAATTACTCCAAGAAAACGGCTTCAATACTTGCATTGATACCAATGGCTATCTGTTGACTGATGAAGTCAAAGCGTGTTTACGTTATACGGATTATGTGCTTCCCGACATCAAACAACTCAATCCCGAGAAACATCAACAACTTACAGGATTGGACAATCAGCATCCTTTAGATTTTGTCAGGTATTTGGATAGTCAGCAAAAGATGTACCGAATTAGATATGTTGTGGTGCCGTGAATTACCGACGAGGAAGAAGATATCAAACAATTGGGAGCATTTCTCCAGACTTTGCCACATTTTCAGAGGATTGAACTATTGCCCTATCATCGCTTGGGGAGAAGTAAACGAGATAAAATGGGCTGGGAATATCCTTTGGAAGGAGTACACGCCAGCACCATTACAGAATTAGACAAAGTAAAAAAAATTCTGACTACTTATGTTGATAAGGTGTTTATCAGAGGATAACGTTTTTATTTTTTTCCCTTTCTATCAAATGTGAATACCCTTTTCTTCAGCAAGTGAAACGCTTACTCCTGCTGAACTTACGCTTACTTCTACAGAAGTCGCCGTAGAAAAAATTGCCAAACCTTTTCACAAAATTCTGATTAACGGTATCCTTGCGGGACTCTTTATCGGAATAGGAGCAATGTTTTCTGTCAATTCCCTAGTGTGATGAGAAGTCCTGCCCTATGGCATAGCGAAACTCTTTGCAGGTCTGACTTTTTCTCTCTGATTGATTTTGGTAATGATAGCAGGAGCAGAACTATTTACGGGAGATGCATTGATGATTACTGCTTGCTTGGAGAGGAAAATTTCTTTTCGTAAGTGGTTGCAACAGTTAGGGATTATTTGGATAAGTAATGCTTTGGGGGCATTGGTATTGGTTGGACTTTTGGTGGTAGCGGGACGACATACCTTCAATGCTGGCAGTATCGCAGAATTTTTATTGCAATGTGCAGTAAAGAAATTACATTATGGACGATGGCAAGCGTTCAGTTTGGGGATACTTTGCAATATCTTGGTGTGTTTAGGAGTGTGGCTTGCGTGGGCGGGAAAGAGAGCAGTAGATAAAATTATGGGGATTATTTTTCCTGTGACGGCATTTGTTGCGTGTGGATTTGAGCATTGTGTAGCCAATATGTTTTATCTTCCGTTTGCGTATGTATTGAAGTGGTTGGGGTATCAAGTGGAGGGAATTATAGATATTACGATAGACAAGATGTTTTTTCAGAATTTTCTTCCGGTTACTTTGGGAAATTTGATAGGAGGTGCGGTATTTGTGGGGTTGTTGTATTGGATAGTGTATCATCATCAGAAGTAGGAGAATGTTTATGTGAAGATAAGAGCAATAAAAAAAACCGAAAAATTTCAGTCTTTTTCTTCTTTTTTGGGAGAGAAGTATTATCTATTATCTTTCTTCTGGACATCAAATTTGACTCCTTGTACATTTCCCCACTTATTCATATACTTCAAGTAAATAATGTCCTTTTTTTTTACAATGAAAGAAAATAATTGATATTTCCCATAATTGTGATACCAATTACCAGTAAATTCAAATCCTCTATCTATCCATGTATCATATCCTTCATCTACATATAACGATAGAGAAGTAGGTTTTTCTCGTTCCTTTCTACCATTTCGTCTATAATTATCATGACTCTAGAATACAATTCTAAATAAAATACTCTAGCTAAATTTCATTTTTATTAGTTTAATCAATTGTATTTCAATCTTAAATTCTGATTTACTATGAAAAATTATAATGCAAAATGCACCACTAATCAATAAGATAATAAATATTCGTTTTACATCTTAAAAACATTAGTGATGCCAAGTACTACTACAAAAAAGGGACAACTTTGCAAATGAGAAAGAGAAATTATTGAATATCTATCCCTTTAGTGCATTTTGCTTGAAAATTAACCCTCCTTGATTGGCAATTTTATTTGTTATAATTTCTTTAGCTTGTTGTAAATCCTGTTCTGCGGTAGAGGCATATTGTTTTTCTCTCAGTAAGTAATTTCCCGCTAAAGGAGCGGCAATA
>JAISMG010000018.1 GCA_031276875.1 Candidatus Peribacteria bacterium
AAACTTTCCAGAAAGAATCAAAAAGACGAACCTTTTTTCATCTGATAGATATGTGATTTGATGGCTGAAATAACTTACAATATATTATTCCTCCTATTCCCAGATGAGGATGTATTAAATCTCCAGAAAGAATAAGAAGAAAACAAGAAAATATATTGTTTAGAGAAATTGGTTTGGTTGGTTATAGACAAATGGTTGAAACAGTATATTCAGTTATCAAAAGAACATTTACTTCATATATCAGAGAACAACGTTTAAATGCTCAAAACTCTATGCTTGCCTTTTTTACTTTAGCTTATAATCTTCATGTTATTTAACTATTCTTATTTGTAACAGCCGTATTGACCTATCGAAGCACTCCATCCCAATCCTGACTGGGATAATTATTCTGAATACGGAGAAAGGGGACAATTTATTTCTTTTCGACCAGAGAAATTCCGTGTTGAAGATTTGCTCGAAAAGAAAAAACTGCTCCTTTGGAATTCGCCGCTCTCTATATGCAAGACCCTATCGCTGCAATGGGTTCAATCTTCAACCCTCAGAATTATCTTCCTTTTCTAGAAAGCGACTTTGAATGAGACAATCCACGCTTCAAAAAGGAAGATATAGAACTCTGAATATTCATTGACCCTGCGTCATCTACTGACCCTACTTCTTCAGATACAGCAATATTCGTACTCTGAAAACACAGGATAACTAAACATTTGTTTGTGTTTGATATGCGAGCTAATACAGATAGTCCCTACCGTCTCTGTAGACTACATCTTTATGATTGCCGAACGTTGGAGGATGAGAGGCTTCTATATAGCTATGATAAGCATAGAAGAAGTTCATCTGAATAAGTGAATGACAGCGTTCATTGAACTCTTCAGGAAGCAACAGACCATCAGAGGAACTAATTACTTACTTCATCTCTATCATCCAGAAGGGAAGAAAATAGATAGAATTAGATACAACCTAGAGCCTGCTATCAATAATAGAGAAGTCTATTTCATTCAGAACACTTATTCTACAGAGTTCGAAAAACTCTATCGTCAGCTTTCTCAATTCCCTAATTCAGATAAGCTAGATGTGATAGATGTATTCGCTCAGGGAGTAGATGTATGGAGATATAGAGGAGATTTGAATAATCCCCAGAAAAAAGAAAAAAACAAAGAGAAGAAATATAGGGTTGTCCTACCGCTTTTTGGGAAATAAAAAATTTCTTAAATATCTTCTCGCAAAAATGTAAAGCCAATCTGCAGGGGAAAGTCAGCTTTTTCTTGTTTTTTTTCCTCCTTTCGGATATAATGATAAAAAGAATTTTATTTTTCCCCTTCTGCCTATGACTACCTATATTCCTTCCTCACTCATTGACAAAATCGAACAGCTCAAAGAGTCAGGGAAATTTGATGAAGCAATCAGAGTGGTAAATACCATTCTCACCAAAGACCCAAGTAATGAAGACGCTTTACTGCAAATCGCAGACATTCAATATCGTAAAGGAGACATCAATAAAGCTGACAAAGCGACGGATTTTCTCAATGCAAATAAAAAAGATTATCCTTTGTGACTCTATATCAAAGGTATTCTCGAAATGGAAAAAAATCAACGAAAAGAAGCTAGAAAATATCTCAAAAAAGCATTGGATTTGACCAATGGAAACAATCACGAAATCATTAGATGTTATGGGCTTTGTGAATATCGATATGGCAATAGAGAAAAAGGGATGGGGTATCTCAAAGATGCTTTTGCTCTCAATAATAAAGATGCTGAAGTGATTTATAATCTTATTCAGCTTCAGATGTTTGAACGTAATTATACCAAAGCTCAAGAAATGATTAGTTATTTTTATAGTCATCACGATGACCTCAAAGTGGTAGATAAAACTTTGGAACGATATGACAAAAAAATTGCTCTGTTTGATAAAGCACTCAAAGCTCAACATCTTTTTAGTTTTCCTTTTTCTTCAAACGATGAACAACACCACAACTCCTTCCACTAAACTTTTTCGAGATGACCTTAAGTCTCTCTTTGGTGCCTATAAAGGACAAATGCTCCGAATTACTTTTTTGAGTGGATTTCTGCTGTTTTTGCTCAATATTTTGATAGGAATTTCCTTTTATGGGCAGAGTGTGAATACTTCTCTCAAAGATAAACTGGGAATGTATTTTTATATCAAAGATGACCCTGCACAAGAAGGTCAGATTTATAAGCAAGTGCTTAATCTGAAAGAAAAATTACAAGAAGCCTGACTTTATGCATCTTTTTCGACGAAAGAAGACGCATTAGTGTTTTTGCAAAAGAGATTGCCTGATTTGACAGGAAGTTTCCAAAAATTCTGAATAAAAAACCCGTTACCAGCGACTCTTTACGTCACCTTCCACAATCAATCTCAATATCAAGTATTGCAAGAGCTGATGTATGAAAACAAACATATTATCCTCAATATTCAAGACCTTTCCCAAGCAAATAATCTCCATCAACAGGAACAGAGAGTAGTAAATATTATCAAACTTTCCAATTTTATCCAAGTGTTATGTTTGGTGTTGGTCGGCGTATTAGCTGCGGTGATTTTATCGTTTGCGGTCTTCTTTTTGAGAGGGATTTTTACGGCTTTTCGCAAAGATATTCAGGTAAAAAAGCTGATGGGAGCAACAAAATCACAAATCATTCAGCCTTTTTTGTGGAGTATTGTATATGCCATTATTGGGGGATTTATTATTTCACTGTGGCTCACGGTAGGAAGTTTGGCGATTTTTGACTATTATATGGTACAAGTATTTGAACGTAGCGTAATGGAATATGTGCAAGGGCATTGGTTGCAGATTGGAGGAGCATTTTTGGCGGAGTTGGTAGGGATTATAGGATTATTGACGATGATTTCCTATCATTTTATTAGTTCGTTGCACAAAAAGTTAAGGTAGCAAAAGGACAGGACTTCCTTCGCTTCGCTCAAGATGACTGACCTGTCCTTACGCACACACAAGTGGTTGCAACGTCTGTTTGCATATTTTGTTACACAATTATCCATTATTCAATGCTGCGTGAGCAGCTGCCAATCTGGCAATAGGCACTCTGTATGGTGAACAGCTGACATATTTTAATCCTACTCTATGACAGAAATCGATAGAAGCTGGGTCTCCTCCGTGTTCTCCACAAATTCCGAGCGAAATATCTGGTCTGCTTTTTTGTCCTTTTTCTACTGCGATTTTGACTAATTGTCCTACACCGGTTTCGTCGATAGATTGGAATGGGTCTTTTTCAAAGATGTTTTTTTCTACATATTCTTTGATGAATTTTCCTGCGTCATCACGAGAGAAACCGAGTCCCATTTGGGTGAGGTCATTAGTTCCAAAAGAGAAAAATTCTGCGGTTTCGGCGATTTCGTCGGCAGTTAATGCTCCTCTGGGTACTTCAATCATTGTTCCCAATTTGTACTCGATTTGTACTCCGTACTTGTCCATCGTTTCTTGGGCAACCTTTCTTACAATAGCCGCGTTGAAGTCAAATTCAGATTTAAAGCCTACTAATGGTATCATAATCTCGGGATGAGCATCTACGCCTTCTTTTTTCAATTCACACGCTGCGGAAATCACTGCTTCAGTTTGCATTTCTGCGATTTCTGGATAGGTGATGACCAATCTACAACCTCTATGTCCGAGCATTGGATTGAATTCGTGGAGAGAAGCGATTTTGGCTTTCAAAGTTTCCACGCTTACGCCCATTTCTGTAGAAAGGGCTTGAATGTCTTTATCTTCGGTAGGAAGGAATTCGTGTAAAGGAGGGTCCAAAAATCTGATAGTTACGGGAAGTCCTTCCAGCGTTTTCATCAGTTGGTAGAAATCGCCTTTTTGGTAAGGAAGAATTTTTGCTAATGCTTTTCTTCTGCCTTCTTCATTTTCGGACAAAATCATTTCTCTCATCGCCAAAATTCTTTCTTCTGCGAAAAACATATGTTCGGTTCTACATAGTCCAATTCCTTCTGCTCCAAATCTTTTGGCAGTGGCTGCGTCGGTAGGAGTATCTGCGTTGGTTCTCACTCAGAGTTTTCTATATTTATCTGCCAATTTCATCAAGGTTTCAAAGTCTCCACTCAATTCTGGGTCTACAACGGCTAATGAACCAGCAAATACTTCTCCGGTAGAACCATCAAGGGTGATATACTCCCCTTCGTGTAAGGTTTTTCCTTTGACGGTGAGGGTTTTGGCTTTTTCGTCAATGAGGAGTTCACCGGCACCGGCTACGCAACATTTTCCCATTCCGCGGGCTACAACGGCAGCGTGAGAAGTCATCCCTCCACGAGCGGTGAGAATTCCTTGAGCGGCAACCATTCCTTGAATATCTTCTGGAGAGGTTTCTACTCTCACGAGTACGACTTTCTTTCCATTTTCGTTCCATTCGTGGGCGTCTTCAGCTTTGAAAACGATTTGTCAAACGGCAGCACCGGGCGACGCAGGAAGTCCTTTCGTCAGGAGTTCGGCAGCTTTTTTTGCCTGATTATCAATTTGTTTGTGCAATAAACTATCCAGCTGAGAAGGCTGAACGCGGAGTACAGCGGTTTTTTCGTCAATCAATCCTTCACCGAGCATATCAACGGCGATTTTCACGGCTGCGGCTGCGGTTCTCTTTCCGTTTCTGGTTTGCAACATAAAGAGTTTTCCTTCTTGGATGGTGAATTCCATATCCTGCATATCGTGATAATGCTGTTCAAGTTTGTGATAGATGTCAACGAGCTGGTTGTAGCAGTCGGGCATTACTTCCGATAAGGTGTTGATTTCGGCTGGGGTTCTAATTCCTGCTACTACGTCTTCTCCCTGTGCATTCATCAGAAATTCTCCGTAAAATTTATTTTCTCCTGTAGAGGGATTTCTGGAGAAGCAAACTCCTGTTCCAGAGGTATTTCCCATATTTCCAAAGACCATTGATTGGACGTTTACGGCAGTTCCGAGCAGTCCTTTGATGTCGTTAATTCTTCTGTAAATGATGGCTCTTTCGTTATTTCGAGAATTGAACACGGCGTCGATAGCCATTTTGAGCTGTTCTCTAGGATTATTTGGGAAGAGTTTTCCTGTAGCTTTTTGGACAACAGCTTTATAAAGCTGTACTACTTCCTGTAAATCTGCGGTTTCCAGTTCGGTGTCCAATTTTACGCCTTTTTTGTCTTTCACGGACTGTAAAGCGATTTCAAAGTCGTGATGAGGTACTTCCATCACTACATCTCCAAACATTTGGATAAACCTTCTATAACTGTCTCGTGCAAATCTTTCATTACCAGTTTTGGTGGCAAGTCCGATGACGCTTTCATCATTGAGTCCAAGATTGAGTACGGTATCCATCATTCCCGGCAGTGATGCTGCTGCACCAGAACGCACAGAAACGAGCAAAGGGTCGTTGGCATCACCCAGCTTTTTTCCCATTTTGGTTTCGAGAGCTTGTAAGTGAGCTTCTACTTGTTGGTCGACTTCTACGGGGTAGGTTTTGTTGTTTTTGTAGTAGATGTCGCAGGTTTCGGTGGTGATGGTGAAGCCTGCAGGGATAGGAAGTCCGAGAGAAACCATTTCTGCGAGGTTTGAACCTTTTCCTCCGAGGAGTTCTTTTCCCAGTCCTTTTCCTTCTTCAAAGGAGTAGACGTAGATTTTTTCTGACATAATGTAATAGTATAAGAATAAAAAACAAGGTTTAAAAGACGGTATGCGTCTTTAGTATGTAGTGATGATACTATGGTATTGGAGAAAAAATGCAAGTGGATTTTTTTTTGGTGAAGATTTCTCATTTAAAACTCACTACTTATCTTACTTGATTACCCCTTTGGTGCATTCTTGATTACCCCTTTGGTGCATTTTGCTTGGTAATTAACCATCAATCATCCCATCTAAAAAAAATTTACTGCGAAGTCGCTAAGAATACTTATATTCCCGAACTATCCATCACCGCGAAAATCAATCCAAACACTCCTAAGGCAATCAGCATTACAATTGCTCCTACAAAAACCAAAATTGCTGGTTCTATCGCTTTTGAAAAGTTTCTAATCGAATTATCCAATTCTTCTTGATACAACTCAATAATATTGTGCATTGCATTATCCAGATTTGCTGTCTCTTCTCCCACTTTAATCAGTACTGCTACATTGGACGGCACAATATCAGGATGAGCTTTTATTGGTTCATAGAGCGGTTTTCCGAGCGAAATATCTGCCAATACACGTTCAATCATCGTTTGATACAGAGGAATTTTTAGCACATCACGGAGCAAACGAAACGTTTCCACATAATCCATCCCTGCCGAAATCATCAATCTCATATATCTCGCCCATTTGATGAGATAGTACGACCTTGTCATATTTCCTATCAATGGAAGTCCTATCATCCATTTGTATATATTCCTTTTTCCGCTGTCAGTCGAAAAGTAGATGGACCCCAAAATGATTATACTCACCAATCCAATCAGCAAATGTTGCCAATAAGAGACAAAAAAATCTGAAATCGCTTTGAGGATGAGCGTGATTTGAGGAATGGTTGTCACCTGAGAAGCAATGGTATCAAAAATTCACGGAAGCACAAACGCAAACAAATAAATCACTGCAGCTATAGAAATAACAATCAATGCACACGGATAAATCATTGCTCCAATATATTTTTGTTTGATTTCATTGAGGTAAGCATATTCATCTGCGAGTGATTGAAGGACAATAGGCAGATTTCCTGTGGCTTCTCCTGTTTTGATAATAGCAGCATCTCCTTCATCAAAATATTCTGGCAATCTGTTAATCGCATACGAAAGAGCTTGTCATTTTCTGAGGTAGTATCAGATTTCTTGAGCTACTTTTTTAATCGCATAATTTTCTGAAGTCGTTAAAATGATTTCCGTTGCTTCCATCAACGATACTCCACCTTTCATCATATACACCAATTCCTTATAAAACAGAATTTTCTCTTTTCCTGTAAAAGATGCTTTATCTTTACTTTTGAGAAAAGAGGTGATATAGGTATCCAGAAATTGGGGAGTGGTAGAGGAGGATGAGAAGAGTTTTTTAAACATAAGCATATACAAGAGGTAAAAAAGCAGATGGTTATTCCGTACTAGTTTCTGATGAACTGGAAGCTTCAGGAATGGTAGGTTCTACATCTTGAAATCTCGGGTCGTGATAATAATAGGCAATCATCGAAACTTCTGCGGTTTGTGGTTTATTAGCAGCGATAATGTCGTATCCAATTTCCTGGATTTTGTACAAAATACGGTCTGAAGGGACACTAATCAGCTTTTTTTCTACATTATGCACAAAAGAAATCAAATCATCAATGCCTTTAAATTCCAACGAAAGCGTGAGTGGTACACTGAAAAGCACGCTACTTTCTGGAAAAGGGCTACTTTCTCCAATGGTAATATTTTTGATATCTCCATTTTTGACATTTACATTTTGGACTACTATGCCATTTCTGATGAGATATTCATTCAGATTTCTCAGTACTTTTTTCTCATCAACGGGCATTTTGGGAGCATAGAGAGAATTGAGCTGGAGATAGGATAAAGGAACAGAAAAATCTTTGATAGTTTTTCCTTGATATTCCACATTCCAGCTTTCTGGTAACGAAGTACAGGCTGAAGTGTCTTCTTTATTCAAACACGTTTCCAATGTTTCTTGGTGAGATTCAATTTCTTCCAGATAAGTTTTGTCTCTTTGAGCTGCGGATTTTTGGTTTTGAAGGGCTTGAATATTTTGTTTGATACTCTCATATGTAGCACCTGCAGACTTGTAGTTTGTGTGTATCTTTGGAAAAAAATCCATCCATCCCCACAATAACACCAAAAATAAAATTCCTGCATACACCTTGTATCTGGCCGTAATAATTCTGGTTTTTGGAATCACATTTTCTTCTTTTGTAGCAACTGCTTGGCGAGTTGTCGGAGGAAGCGAACTCGTTTCTGTGACTTCTTGGGGAGCAGGAGTAGCATTTCCCATAATTCTATTGAGGATTTCGTTATTTTGTGTCATTGTTGGTTACTTTAGCAGTTAAAACAAAATTATATCCAATATTATCTTCAGCTTTTTCATATTTTTTAATCGTAATATTAGAGAGGAACTTAAGTTTTTCAAATCTTTCAATCAAAGACGTATGGGGTGCAGAAGCAGGGGATTGGTAGAGAATACGTAAATTGGAAACATATCCTCTGAGACTCACTTCTTCCAAAGAAATTTTGAAATCTGAAAGCACAATATTGGCGGTGTCTGTCGTATCCACATTAAGTATTGCATTAAAAATCTCTCTTACTTCTTGAATATGGTCTGACCGAGGCATTTGAGCGTAGGTATTTTCCATTTGTTTAACTAATTTGAGTTTATCAAATCCGGGAATATCGGAAAATGCTGCAATATCTTTTTGTAATTGGTCGACGGTTTTTTGTTCCGCAACAATCAGTCTTTTGGTGATGAGGGTATTTGTCCAGAGATATGCACATCGTATAGCACCACACAAACACACGACTAATAAGAGCAAAAAGAGATTTTTGGAACTGGGAGCCTTGAGCGGGAGGGAAGTGTCTTTGGTCATCAATTTGTATACAAAATAAAGGAATTTTTTTCTTCATCTTTAAGTATACAGAGAAGAGGGGAAAAAGCAAATTTTTGCAGAGATTTTTTTTGGAAGTAATCAAATATGATGTCCTATATTTTCTTTCATATGACCAAATGTAGATTCTAGGCTTCCTGTTGTTCTTGGAATCTCTATACTTTTTACATTTTTTTGATACATTTTTTAAAAAATAGTAGATAAAACAATTATTTACTACTCTTTTCCTTTATTTTAGCCACACATTTTTTAATTATACCTAAGTTTCTAAAAATCGACTTGACTTTATATATACAAAAAATATAGTAGTAATACTTTTATTTACTATTTCTATTACTAATGAATGAAAAAACATTTACCTCAAATCTCCTAAAGGAGGAGATTGCTAATCTGGATATATATATATCATAAACCAGAGACAACAGGGAATAACAGATGAAAAAAAGGAAAAGTTATATAAAAATTTTAAAAATCGTTTACTAAAAAGAAAAAAAGCTGAACAAGAATGGTATGAAGAAAGATGTATTAAAAATCTTGTTGGTGACTCTGTGTACAAAATGTTACAAAATACGTGAAGTAATGAGGAAAAGACAATAATGAAAAAGAGAGAAATGGATGAAGATACTTATGGCTTATTAGAAGTATTTTCTCATTTATTTCCTCTTACTATTAAAAATATAGGTAAGTATGATTATGTATATAACTTTTCAGAAGGATTGGCTATAGTGGAAGTGAATGGGAAATATGGATTTATAAATAAGACAGGGGAAGAAGTCATCCCTTGTAAGTTTGATGCTGTAGGTGACTTTTCAGAAGGATTAGCTAGAGTGGAAGTGAATGGGAAATATGGATTTATAAATAAGACAGGGGAAGAAGTCATTCCTTGTAAGTATGATTATGTATATAAATTTTCAGAAGGATTGGCTATAGTGCAACTGAATGGAAAATGGGGATTTATTGATAAAGAAGGAAAAGAAGTCATCCCTTGTAAGTATGATTGTATAAGTTATTTTTCAGAAGGATTGGCTATGGTAGAAAAGGATGGGAAATGTGGATTTATAAATAAGACAGAGGAAGAAGTCATCCCTTGTAAGTATGATTATAGGCATGATTATGTATATAAATTTTCAGAAGGATTGGCTATAGTGCAACTGAATGGAAAATGGGGATTTATTGATAAAGAAGGAAAAGAAGTCATCCCTTGTAAGTATGATTATGTATATAACTTTTCAGAAGGATTAGCTAGAGTGAAAGTGAATGGAAAATGGGGATTTATAAATAAGACAGGGGAAGAAATCATCCCTTGTAAGTATGATAGTGTAGGTGGCTTTTCAGAAGGATTGGCTAAAGTGCGACTGAATGGAAAATGGGGATTTATTGATAAGACAGGAAAAGAAGTCATTCCTTGTCAGTATGATGATGTAGATAACTTTTCAAAAGGATTGGCTATAGTGCAACTGAATGGAAAATGGGGATTTATTGATAAGACAGGGGAAGAAGTCATCCCTTGTAAATATAATAATGTAGGTGGCTTTTCAGAAGGATTGGCTATAGTGCAACTGAATGGAAAATGGGGATTGGTTGATACAACAGGAAAAGAAGTTATCCCTTGTAAGTTTGATAGCCTTTCTTTTTCTATGCAAGAAGGAAAAATGGTTATCATAGGTAAAGACGGGAAATCCCAGTATCTTCTCACTCTTCCAGAAAATCTCGCACAAATAGCAGAAGAAACATCAGAACCAGAAGAAACACGAGAAAATGAACAAACAAAGGAATTGAAAGCAATGTATACAAAACTCCGAGATGAAATTTCTTCCCCTGAAAAAAATCTCCCCAATGATGAAAAAAAGGAAAAAATTCTAAGAAATCACTAAAAAATGCAAAAAATCTCATCTTTGAAATTCAGCTTCTTAAAATGCTTGCACTGTTTCCCAAAAAATTTCTTTCCATAATAGATTTTTCTTTAATTCATAACTCCTAAAAACCATTATTCCATACTTTTTTCCATTGTAAGTTGCATCCATTATAATTACCGTTTCTTGTGGTAGTAACTCTTTTTCTTAACTATAATTTTATCAATTCTCTTTTGAATTGTAGAAATACTCAAGTGATATTTATTAGAGCCATATTACATCGCTTCACCACTTTTTTTAAAGGAATTCCAGAAACAACACCTGCCTTATGACACTCTTCTCACTGACATTACTTATGAAACTCCCCGCTCCCGCTCAACAATCACTACTCCCCTTCCGAGCAGAAGCTGTGGAAAAAGCCCAACAACCGCTGATTATCCACATTTACTTGATTGCTACTTCAGCACAAAAAACGCTAGTCTACGACATCATCTCTTCTTGCTCAGTGAAGAATAAAAGAGAAGTCACCAAACTTGCTTGTCAGAAACTTATCGGTAATCGGGACTTCTAATGTCATTAAAACATAGAAAAAGCTGACTTGAAACTTTGGGTCAGCTTTTTTTGTTTTTGGGAAGTATACAATTCAATCATACTGGAGTTGATTTTTGGTCTCTTTTTACTATGCTTCCGCTATGTATCTCACCACAAAATCCTTTTATCAACACTATCTTTCTTCTTTACCTGCCACAGAGCTTTTTTCTTTTCTTCAAATTATTGCTACTCTTCTGCAAACGTATGGCGTATTTAAGCTCAAAACTCCTGCCTTTCTTCAAGTCCTCAAAAGGATTTCTCCTGAGTTGTACACACTACTTACACTTTTAATGCAACACCAGAAGCTCACAAAATCCTCACTTACTGCTCTCAAAACGTTAGTAGCTACTCAAATAGATATGACAGAGCTTCATTTCACAATTTCTTCTCCTAGCGAGAATATTCAGATTCAACTCGAAAAACAGCTCAAAAAGCAGTTTAAAAAGTCAGATTTTTCTTTTGTTCTTTCTCCGGAAATGGGGTTGAAAGTGCAAGGGGGAAGAATATCCTATGAAAGGAATTTGGAGAAAGATTTGAAAAAAATGTTTGAAATGTAGTTGTTTCGCCACTTCGTGGCTGTGGAGGCGTTGCCTCCATACCGATGGGCAATGCCCTGTGTGATGGTCGGAACGACCAAGTCCCCTCCCTATATGCTATTAATTCAGCTTTTTATCTCTTCTTATTATCTATACACTATGTCATCTACTACCACTTCAGAACTCTTACAAAAAATCCAAGAAAGTATCGAAAAAGCAGACCTTACTGCAACCTTTTCCCAGAAAGGAGAAATCCTTGAACTTCGCGATGGAGTAGCAACCGTTGTCGGACTGGATAATGCAATGTTTAGTGAAATTGTAGAATTTGAAGACCGCACCAAAGGATTAGTGCTAGACCTTTCCTATGACAAAGTCGGCGTGTTGGTTTTGGGAGACGCAACTACCCTCAAACAAGGTGACAAAGTCCAAGCTTTGGGTGTGGTGCTGAGTATTCCTGTAGGGGAAATGTATTTGGGGAGAGTGGTTGATGGGCTGGGAATTCCTCTGGATGGTGGCAAAGCAATTGTGAGTAAAGAAAGAGGATTGGTAGAAAAAACTGCTCCCGGTGTGATGACCAGAGAAACCGTGAAAATCCCTTTAGAAACCTGAATTAAAGCAATTGATGCGATGGTGCCGATTGGGAGAGGGCAAAGGGAACTGATTATTGGAGATAGGCAAATTGGGAAAACGACCATTGCTCTGGATACTATTCTCAACCAAATCGACCAAGACATTATCAGTATTTACGTTGCTATCGGACAAAAAGATGCAAAGGTGAAACATTTGGTGGAAGTACTCAAGGAAAGAGGAGCAATGCAACAGACAATTGTCGTCAATGCTCCTAGTGCTTCTCCTGCTGTGAACCAGTATTTGGCACCGTATATTTGATGTACGCTGGGAGAATATTTTATGGCTCAGGGAAAAGATGTATTGATTATTTATGATGATTTATCCAAACACGCGGTCGCATATCGTGAAATTTCCTTGTTGCTTCGTCGTCCTCCGGGTCGTGAAGCGTATCCATGAGATATTTTCTATCTGCATTCTAGACTATTAGAAAGAGCTGCAAAGCTGAATGCTGCCAATGGTGGTGGAAGTATGACGGCATTACCGATTGTAGAAACGCTTGATAGTGATATTTCTGCGTATATTCCGACCAATATTATTTCGATTACCGATGGGCAAATTTTCCTTGAAACGGAACTGTTCAAATCGGGAGTGCAGCCTGCGATTGATGTGGGGCTTTCGGTTTCGCGTGTGGGGGGAAATGCTCAAACTAAATTGATGAAAAAAGTTGCAGGAAAATTGAGAATTCAACTTGCAAATTTTCGTGAGTTAGCAAACTTTATGCAGTTTGGTTCTGATTTGGATGAGGCAACTGCTCAACAAATCGAAAAGGGGAAAAAGCTGACCGAACTGCTCAAGCAAAAAAATGCTCATCCTTTGCCTTCCTACAAACAAGCAATTTTGATTTATGCGGGCGTGAATGACTATTTGAATGCTCTTCCACTCACCAGCATTTCAGCTTTTGAAGAAAGTTTATTTCTCAAATTGGATAAAGATTGGAAGAAGTTAGCGAAAGATATACAAAAGAAACAAGATTTGACTGACGAACTGGAAAAACAAGTCATCCAACTGATAAAAGAAGTTCTCAAAGAGATGACGAGTGTATAAGTCGTGAAAGTGTTAGATTTTTAGTTATTTTGTAAATTCTGAGGTGTTTTCTGATTTAGGGTTTTTACAATATTTTCTGAAGTTTCAGTATTACTTATTTTGTGTGTGTTTTCTTTTTTTAATATATCTATATACTCCAAAAGTCCCTTTAACATATCTTGTAATCCTAGATATTCCGGATTACCAGCTTGTCTAAATACTATATTTCTTTCTGTTAATTGAAGAAATTCACGAGCAGCATTTTCATATTCTGCTACATTGGGAATTTCTTTTCATTCTGAATTTTTTATTGTAGGAAATGGTGTTCTATCAAAATCAGCTAATAAAGCTCTTATATGAAGCTTTCATTGTTCAATATCATTTGTAGCATTTGTAGCTAATTGATCAAATGCTTGATCATTGTTAATACTTTCTCCCCAAAAGTACTTTCCAATTTTGTATCATAATTTCCTGAGTCTTTTTTTATACAAATCTTTCTCTGAAATGTTGTTTCACTTATTAAATAGTCTCATAGTAATTGTAATAAAAGATAAAAAAGTTTGATGCCTCAATTATAATGATAAAGAAAATAAAAGCAATTTTTTTTAATCATTTTAGGTATAATTAAAAAAATGTGTGGCTAAATAAAGGAAAAGAGTAGTAGATAATTGTTTTATCTACTATTTTTTTAAAAATGTATCAAAAAAGATGTAAAAAGTATGGAGATTCCAAGAACAACAGGAAGCCTAGAATCTACATTTGGTCATATGAAAGAAAATATAGTACATCATAGAGGATTAAAAAAACACAGAAAACTCAAAGTAATACGGAAATATTTATAAAAATAGCCACACAAAAATTTAATTATACCGACTTATCATTTCTAGATGATTTAAAGAAACTAGGATATCTCCAAGCAAATATCAAAGGATTATCTTATGATGCGGAAAAAATGGGATGGTTACCTTCTCTCATTAAAAAAACATTATGCAAGTTCAACGGGAGAAGTTGTAGTAGAAGATGGATGGCGAGAAAAATTTAACCAATCGGGGATAAAACATAAGATTTTATCAGATTGGTCAAGAGAAATGTTTTATGAAAATATACCAAAGATATCGTTTGAAGAGGCTAAAGAAAATGTTCTTCAACTGTTACAATATGATGGGTAATTGTATCTCATCTGACAGTGAAGAAGTTACTATAGCGTATTTAATATCTCGCAGATGTTAGTTATAATTCTCAAAAAAAACCGTGGAATATCTTTCACGAGTTTTTTGCCATTTCAAAAATTCCTTGTTATAATTTATTTACTTCAGATTTGAATTTCCCCATCAACAAATACGCCAATGACCCTCCTAGGAAAATAGAAGAAAGTGTCGCAGCAATAATTCCACATCCTACCGCCAATGCAAATTGCCTCAAAACCCCCGTCCCAAAAATAAACATCGTAATCAATACCAACAGCGTTGAAAATGAAGTCCCAATTGAACGCCTCATTGTCTGCCACAAACTCGCTTCAATAATTTTTCCCAATAGTACCTTTTCTTTCGTGTGCTTCAAAATATTTTCCCTAATCCTATCAAAAATCACAATCACATCATTCACCCCATACGCCACCACCGTTAGTACCGCAATAATAAACACCGTATCCACCTGAATAGTGCTATCAAACATCATTCGCATCCCATACGCTCCCAAGGTAAATAACACATTAAAAACCAGCACTCCCAATACTGTAATCCCCAAAATCGACGCAGGAATATCTTTCCTAATCTTCCCAAATGCAAACAACATATAAATCACCATCAATAGTATCCCGATAATCAACGCCTGAAACGCCGACGTTTTCATATACGAACCTACACTCGGTCCAATAATCGCTTGTCCAATAATATCTTCCGACGAACTAATCAGCTTTTGACTAGTAAGAAAATTCTGAACATCTGTGGAAAGTTCAGCTACTTTTTCATCATTTGCCAGCGAAGCATTGATTTTGATTTGAAGCTGAGTTTCGTGAGGATTGAGATGCACACTCGCATTATTATATCCTTGGTCATCCAAGTAATTTTTGAGATTGGTCTCTATCATTCTCTCTTCTGAAGTCGTAAACGTTGAAGCTGAACGAAGCGAAATATTCACTCCTCCCGTAAATTCTTCAGAAAACTTAGCATTCAGCAGAAATAACATAAGCGACGCTACCGCAATAGCCAAAGCCAGCACTACCCAAAGGTAGGATTTTTTAATGATGTTGAAAGGGTTCATAGGGAAAGAGCAGATGAAATAAATGTTGTATGGTTTATAATCGCATCACAATATAATGATTTGCAAGCTGTTTTCAATGTAAAATTAACTGTAAACTTATTCGCTATTTTTTTTATGCTCTTCATAAAAATTTTTTGCAGCATCTTCTTGAGCTTTTTTCTTGTTGCTACCAAATCATTCAGCTTTTTTTTCTCCATTGACGAGCAACTCGGATTTGTATTGCACCACATTTTTTTTCTCATCAATGCTAAATTCACTATCAAAATAACTTGGAATGACTTTATGTTCACGTTGCACAATTTCTTGTACCATTGTTTTGTGTGATTTCACGGGATGTTTAGAAATGCTAGTAATCTTGGGATACAAATAGCTAATCACAAACTTTTCCACTACCGCTTCTCCCATATCCATATACAAATACCCCAGCAACGCCTCAAACGCATCTCCCAAAATCGTATCTTTTTCTCTGCCTTTGGAATGTTCTTCTCCTTTGCTGATAAAAATTTGTTTATCCAATCCAATATCTCTACTCACCTCAGCAAGCGTTTCCTCACGTACCAACGCAATTTTGTAGAGCGTCATTACACTTTCAGACATTTTAGGATTGCGAAGAAAAAGCAGCTTGGTAATCACCGCCCCCAAAATTCCATCCCCGACAAATTCCAAGCGTTCGTTGTGAGCAGTAATTTCTTTGAAATCAGCAGCATACGATTTATGGATAAACGTCGCTAAAAACAAATCAGGATGACGAATATGAGACACATCGACTCCCAATGATGCCAAATACGCAGTAAGTTGAGGAAGTTGACTAGAAACTTCTGGAGGAATAATGAGACCCATCAGAAAAAAAATGCTGAAATAAATGGACTGTAGTATAGGATTTTATTGTTTAGTTTCAAGTTCAATATAATAGAAATCAGTCCTGCGTAGTCAGAATGACAGGGGATGGGGATAAATGTGTCGTATCAAATTCGATGTTTTGTGGTGGATAGAAATTATGAAAAACTCGTCAAATTGTGAAAAACTTTTTTACTTCTTCTGATAGGGGAGATTGGGATGATATATAGACAGGACATCGACATAAAATTATGTCAAATATTGTCCAACTTTGCATTGTCGAAGTATATCTATTTTTCTATATCTAAAAAAGTAAATATTTTCTCTTGAAAAATGATGGGATTGCTAATATAGATATTACAACTTAAAATTATGATAAAAATGTATAGAAATAAGTATTTATTTCTCCATCCATAAAAGATGGAATGTAAAAAATGTTGATGAAAAACTTTTCACAAGGCAAGGCATAATTTGTGAGATGATTGCAAAAATATATATATTGTATTACTCAATTCTTCTCTTAATGTATGTTGATGTTCTTGTTGATATCTTTAGTTAGTAATCCCCAAGAAAAAAGCACCTTTTGTGCCCTTTTCTCTCATCCGTAAGCTTAACAACCTAAAAGGATTTCTTCCTCTTCCAAAATCCATCTCTGATCAAACCGTCAGAATTTTTCTTTTTTTTCTTGCCTAATGTAGACGATTTCTTCCATCGTAAAACCATAATGCAACATCAAGGCTTCACATGTGTCGTGCAGTTCAGCTAATTTTTCTTTTTTGTCTTTCCATTGTGTGGCATTCAAGACTCCCCTTACATCTTCGTAAAATTTTTGTAGCAATTTTTTTTGGTACTCCCTTTCGGAAGCTGCGTGATACGAACAGATTCTTCCATCAGCTTTTATTAGCTCTGGAGTCGCATCTCTTACCAATTTATCGTGCTTCATAGATAGAGGGGTTAGGAAATAAAAGTATTCTAAAAATTTAGCACCTACCCTATAACTTCTTTTCCCATATAAGGTTGTAAAACAGCAGGAATGTTGATTTTTCCTTCTGCGGTTTGATTATTTTCAATAATGGCTATCAAAATTCTGGGGGTAGCAACAACGGTATTATTCATCGTATAACAGTATTTTACGTTACCTTCTGTATCACGATAACGGAGATTGAGTCTTCTCGCCTGAAAGTCCAAAAATGATGTGGCAGAATGCGTTTCTCCGTAAGCATTCCTGGAAGGCATCCAGCATTCTATATCGTGTGAGTCATATTTCCCCAATGCCATATCTCCTGCACATAGTTGCAAAATACGATACGGTAATCCCAAATCTGTTACCAGTTCCTCTGCATTAGCGAGAATTTGAGCGTGATATTGGTCAGACATTGCCACATTTTCCGGTAAAAGCACCACTTGTTCTACCTTCATAAATTGATGCACCCTGTACAGTCCCGCAGTGTCTTTCCCATAATTTCCTGCTTCGCGACGATAACACGGTGAAAGCCCCACAAATTTTTTTGGCAATTCTTCTTCCTTTAAGATATCACCGGTATGATAAGCCGTCAGAGGGATTTCCGCTGTCGCAATCATTCGTTGGTTGTCTCTTTCCAGTTGATATGCATCTTCTTCACCTCACGGAAAATATCCCGTTCCTATGAGACATTCGGTATTGACAATATTAGGCACCGCAAAAGGCTGAAATCCTTTCTTGACCATCTTTTGTAAAGCATATTGAAGTACCGCTTGTTCAAGCAACATTCCATCATTTTTGAGAAAATAACTGCGAGCTCCCGCGAGTTTTGCTCCTCTTTCAAAGTCTACCATATCATATTTTTTCATCAAGCTGATATGGTCTTGGACAGGGAAATCAAAGGTTGGAATGGTTCCCACTTTTTTGATTTCTACATTTTCTGTCTCATCTTTTCCTGCTGGCACACGAGAAGAAAGAAAATTTGGCATTGTGAGCAGTTGAGCATTCAGCGCTTGGAGAAGAGTAGAAAAATCTGCTTCTTTTGCCTGAATGTCTTGTTTTAAGGCTTTGGCTCCTTCATAGTCTTGTTGTGTGGCAAGGGTTTTTTGTTGAAATTTCAAGCTGTCGATGGTTTGTTGCAAAGCTTTTCTTTGTTCATCCAATGCGAGAATCGCAGAAATATCCAAATTATTTCCTCTTTTTTTGAGGTCAGCTTGGTACAGGTCTAACTGTTCACGTACTTTTTTTAGGTCAATCATTCTGCTATGTTGATAAGTATAAATTTGATACCCCTAAAGGAGTATATACGCTTTCAAAACGAAAAATCAAGTACAATGTACGATTTGTACATTATGCTAGGAAATTTGCCGAACATTTGCAAGAGAAAATAGCAATAAAAATCAGAAGGACCGTGTGAAGCACGCAGCGAAACATCCGCTTTCCACATCTACACTCCCATATCTACTACAGGAACTCCCAAATCGTGAACTTCACGTACTGCTTTTTCTTCTCTTTCAGAGAGATTGTTATGGGATTTCCAGAGTTTTTTTACTAATAAATATATTCCCAATACAAAAATCGCAATCCCCACACAAATAAATCCCATTCTAATCCCAACTCCTGCAACCAACCCTCCAAATCCTAGTGAACCTATAACTTCTCCCAGTTTACTCACAAAATCTTGCGTACCTGCCATTACTCCTTTATCTTTCTGCTGAGTATAACTGCTGACCAATGCCGACGTGAGAGGATTGAGCAGAGCAATGCCCAGAGAAATCGCAAACGTTAGCACGAGAATAATTGCAAAATCATCGTGAAATCCTAGCAACACATAAAAAAATGACATAAAAACCAGAATTAAAGCAATGAGCAGCTTTTTATTATATTTATCTCCGAGTTTCCCTGCGAAAATATTGACCAAATACGGAGCTTTCATCACGGCAAATACGAGAGCAATTTGCGACAAACTGAGGTGATTGCTGATAGCGACGATGGGAATAAAAAGAAATCCGATATAATTCAGCACATTGACCAGAAACATACTTCCAAGTGCTATATACATTTTGGAATGCGAGGATTTGAGCAATACGAACATCCTTTTTCGAGGGCCAAACGAAAAACATTCTTGTAAAAACGTATACAGAAATCCTGTTTTCCCGAAAAAGGGTTGTTGACCAGCTTTTTTTTCCTCATATGCTAAAGCGATTTCGTATTTCCGTATTTTGGACAGTTTTTTTCGGGTCCTGTGATAGTGTTTCGCTAGTACTTCTTTAATCTTTTGGTCTTGCAATAGCGAAATCAACGCGAAAATCACCACGAAAAAATACATAAAAGGTAATTCCAGATAATAGACCAATCCTGCACTTAGTAGTGCTCCGAGAATTTGTGCCACATTACTACTAGAAAAATATGCTCCAAAAATCTGATTTTGATTGTTCTTTCTCGCGTTTTTCCCGTAATAACTACGATACGTCGTAAACGTCGTTGCACTAGCAAATCCATTTAATAGAGTCGCTGCCAATAAAAGCTCCCGCGAAAGCCACAGTCCCGCGAAAAAATAACACAACGCACAGCAGACATACAGCATTTTCCCTAGTAAAAGGAGATATTTCACTTGAGCATGGTCGTTGAGATTTCCTACAGGGATAACCAATACGAGTTTTGCTAATGCCAATACTGTTCCAATGACGGTAATTCCTCGAGCATTGCCGATAATGCTTTGTACATACAGGGAAAAATACGTGTCAGTTCCCAGTCCTCGTCCAATCATAAACAGAAAAATAGACAGAGAAACAAATCTGATACGAACAGGGAAATTGGTGAGCCAGTGTTTGCAATAGTGCTGGAACGAGTGGCGAGGAGAAGAAGGTAAATGCATTGGTAGAGAAAAATAAGTTGAGAAAGGAAACTGGATACAATGTATGTATTTACTCCATATATGCAAGGAAAAGTTTGTATGAGAAAATTATAATTCAAAATGCACTGCTCATCTTACTTAATTAGCCCTTTGGTGCATTTTGTGGGGAAACGAACCAATTTTTTTGATTTCCATTTTGTGTTTCTTTTCTGTGTATGTTAGTAATATCCGAAGATTGAAAAGAAAAAAACTGGATTATTTCTAACATCCAGTATTTCTAGTGTTTTTTACTGAGGGCGGGACTTGAACCCGCACAGCCGTGAAGCCATCAGATTTTGAGTCTGACATGTCTACCAGTTCCATCACCCCAGCATAGCATTTCGCGACAAGTAGTATAGGAATTTGCAGGAGAAAATGCAAGAGCATTTTGTGGAAAAATACACTCACAGCTTTTTTTACACTTTTTTTGCCTGTAATCTTAAACTATTTCCCACTACCGTCAAATCACTAAATGCCATTGCTGCACCTTCAAAAGCAGGATTGAGCATTCGTCCAAAGAACGGGAAAAACGCTCCTGCGGCTAGAGGTATTCCAATGACATTATATCCAAATGCTCGCAATAAATTCTGTTGGATAGCTGATTGCGTGAGATGAGAAATTTCTATTGCTTTCAATACTTTGGAAATATCTCAGTGAAGGAGCGTAATATCCGCACTTTCTATCGCAACATCAGTTCCCGTACTCATCGCAATACCAATATCTGCTGTCGCCAAAGCGGGTGCGTCATTGATACCATCGCCCACCATTGCAACTAATCTGTCTTTTTCATTCATAACGTCGCCTGTTGCGTGTTTCAGCTGTTGGATGACTTCAGCTTTTTCTTCTGGTTTGACTTGAGCGAAAATCTGTTCAATTCCCACTTGAGAAGCGATGGCACGAGCGGTGTGTTCATTGTCGCCGGTAATCATCACCGGAGTAATGCCCAACTGTTTGAGTTTTGCGACGGTTTCGATGGCGACAGGTTTAATCGTGTCAGCTACCGCATAAAGCCCGAGAATGGCGGTTTTGGTGAACAGTATCAACGGAGTTTTTCCCGCTTGAGTTCGCTGATTATCCAGTCTTTCTTCCAACGTCAATCAAAAATCTGAAAGAAAATCACGATTACCTACAAAATATGCTGTTCCGTTGACGGTTCACGAAATCCCTTTTCCAGCGTGATTTTTAGCGTTTTTCACGGGAAGCAGGTCAATATGGTTCGCAGTGGCATATTGGAGGATGGCGTGAGCAATGGGATGGGTGGAAGTTGCTTCCAGAGAGGCGAGCAGTTGAAGGTTCTCTCTTTCATTTTCCCCTTTCATCAACGGGAGATAATCCGTTAAGGTGGGTTTTCCTTCGGTGAGGGTTCCGGTTTTGTCAAATGCGAGAAATTTAACTTTTCTGAGCTGAATTAAGCCGTCAGCATTTTTTGCTAATATGCCATTTTTGGCTGCGTGTCCCATTCCAGTAATGATGGCCATTGGAGTTGCCAATCCCAATCCGCACGGACAAGCAATAATCAGCACTCCAACAAAGGCTTGCAATGCGTATCTGATGACTTGTGAAGTGGCTAATGCGGTTCGGTTCAGTCCAATAATCAGCCAAAGCAGACTAGAAAGCAGAGCAATTCCCAGCACGACAGGGATAAATATCTTCATAATTTTGTCTACCTGATATTGGATTTGGGGTTTGGAATTTTGGGCTTGTTCCACAATGGAAATGATTTTGGCAAGGTAAGTTTCGTTGCCGGTCGCGACAGTTTCGATGATTAACGGGCTATCTAGAAGCAAAGTTGCACCGATGACGAGCTCTCCTTCCGTTTTGGAAACAGGCAGACTTTCGCCGGTAATCATACTTTCGTCGAGATGAGCAGTTCCTGAGCGGATAATTCCGTCCAAAGGGATTTTTTCTCCAGGTTTGACGAGGAGGAGGTCACCTTTTTGGATGTGTTCGATGTCGACCATTTGTTCAGTGAAGTTGTGAGAAATGGGAGTGGGCATTTGGCAATGGAGAAAAGGGTAAAAGTTTCAGTATTCAAAGGAGGTGCCCTTTGGTGGTGATGTTTCGCCTTATTTGAGTTATTTATATACCTAGGGGGTAGGTGTAGTATAAGAAAAGAAATCTGAATTGCAATACTTTATTTTACGAAATGTTAATGTAGTATATTTTTACTAGAAAAAAGGAGTTATCAATAACTCCTTTTTGGTCGGGAGTATCAATGACATTCATAATGCCATTGTCTTTGAGAGATAGCATCTAATCTATAATCATTTAACTGTGCATTTTAAACTTTAATTAAGCCTTTTCCTTTGAATTATATTTAGAAAATAATGAGCGTTTAGTAGGGAAAAAGAAGGGAAGCGTTTTGGGGAGCAGATGACTCAAACTTCCTTGCACTATTCCATAGATGATAAAAAACAGATAATTGACCATACTATCCTCGAAAACGTGCAACACTACTCCCATACTCAAGAGTGCGAAAAATCAGATATGTAATCTCTGTAAAAGCAAATACTGAGCTTGCTGTACTGCATTCAAAGGTTTGCTTTCTAGAGTTTTTTTCAGAGCATTTCACATTCCTAGCATTTGAAAGAGAAAGAGTATTCGTAATAAAAATCCGATAGTCCCTCCATCTAGTGCTATCTGAAAATAATAATTTTCTGGTAAGAAGGTTCCGTTATGATGAATGGCAGGACCTGAAGTCCCCAATCCATAGCCCAAAGGCTGATGAATGATTTGTGGAATTGCTCAAAGTTTGCTGGTAAGATGGTTTACAGTAGATGTTCGTTTAAACAGAGACAAGCAAAGTATGATAGCCACTACTCATCCTAGTATACCTCCTAGTACAGGTTTTTTCAGCTTTTTTATCTGTTGTCGATAACAGAGCAAAAGCACAATCACTCCTCCAACAATAACTGCCCTAGACAGCGTCATCAGCATTGCTGCAATTCGCAAAAAAAGCAGTAGCGTAGGTATCTGTTGAACAAGTGGCAAGGTGATAAGAGAAGTTCGTCGTACTTTTCGTCCTTTCCCCATAGTTCCTAAAGGTGTCGAAAAGAGCAATATAAGCGGGAAAAATGCTATCAGAAAATATCCATAATTATTCGGTCCAGCGAAAAGCCCTTGTCGCCTGAGTATTCCTTCATAGCCGGTGAGATAGTAGAGCGGAGGTTTGCTTCCAAATTGAAAATCATCTAATTTCAGTTCATAACCCAAAGAGGCAAAAAAATCTGGTTTCCAAAGTTTCAATCCTTGCCATACAAACCCTATGATTACCGTCAATAGCAATCCCCGTTGCAATCAGGAAAGTAGCTTCAGATTGGCAAGTTTTTCACGATACAGATACCCAATACTACTTCCAGACAGCCAAAGAAACATCCACCAAAACCCATATTTGATACCGATAATCATATCATTCATCCCTTTATTTCTCAGAAAATAAGAAATCAGCACGCTCCATCCAAGCAAGATACCAAAGGTGAGCCAGCTTCGTTTTCGCCTGTTCCAGTAGGATTTTCGTTGATGGAGATGCAGCAGCCAGACAATGAGAAAAGCAAGACACCAAATACTTTCTCTCAGCAAAGCAGGAAAAAGCGGAGAAACGATTTCTCGTCCGTATACAGTGAGTGTCGCAAACAGATGATATACTACATTGAAACCCAAAAATCAGGCAAGAAATCAGAGCATTATGCGAGAAAGAATAAAGTGAGTTACTTTTGTGTATATGGATTTTATTGCAGAATGCTAGAGTTTTTTTGTTGGAAAAATTATAATGCAAAATGCACTACTAATCAGTAAGATAAAAATAGCCAAACTTTTATTTACTAAACTTCTTAGTGATGCCAATCATTCATTGGTATAAGAGAGAACGGGAATATTGGTTAAGACACGGGAAACATTGATACAGAAAAAAGAAAGGAAAAAAGAAAAAGACAGCACTCGTTAATGTTCCCCTGATAGAAGAAAGAGCAGAAGAAATCAATAAGCGTTTAGTATTCGGACATTGGGAAGTAGATATGATAGTATGACTAAAATGAGAAAAATGAGGCTTATTAACAGTAGTAGAAAGACTAACAAGGTTTACTATCATAGTAAAATTGAAAAGAGCAACAAAGGAGACGATCAAACATGCAATGATTAACGCATTATCAGGATTTTCATTTTAACTTGCAATTTACCACAATAATCCTTATAATTTTGTTTGTAGTAGTTTACGTGATTATCAAATCCTTGTCCGATTTACCAATTTTTACTTGATATTGTAGTATGATGATGAAATCTTTATGCAAAAACAGAACTTTCCTTATTCTTGTTCTCTTGATTGGAATTGGAATTTTGGGAGTAATTGTGGTGAAGTTATTTCGATGACTTCCCAGGCTTACAGGAAATGTGATTACCAAAACGTTGACTCCTCAGACGCTTTCTGAGTTTACGTTTGAATGACCATTTAATATCAATCTCACCCAGTCCACAACTAATGAGATTAAGATTACTGCTGACGAAAGCCTTTTTAAATGCCTCTCTCTAGAAGAAAAAACGAAAAAAATTCATTTTACTTGTTATCGACGAGGAAATCTTTTCTTCCGGATTGATAGTAATGATGTTGCTATTTCAATAGACCTCTCATCTCAACAGCTTGAAACCTTACATGTAGGAGGATTAAGTACTATTTCGTCAGATGCATTGCTTTTGGATAAGGAGTTTACGTTGGACTTGTATGGAATAAGTAAAGCTGATTTGAACATCAATGCTCCAAAAGTACGTGTAGACCTTTCGGGAATAAGTGCTCTTACCTTAGCTACACAAAGTGAAGCAGTACAACTGGAAGTGGGTGGAATTTCCAAAGTGGATGTTCGTGGAAGCACTGCAAAACTGGAAGTAATGACGAGTAGCATTGGTAAACTGGATGCTAGTGCGTTAGCAGCAGAAAAAGCTTACCTTGACGCGAGTGGAATTAGTGAAATTATTGTTAATGCCAAAGAAATGGTTACTTCCAAATCTTCTGGAATAAGTAGTATCAAAAACATAAGGGAGTAGTGAACTCCCTTTTTTTTAGGTTATTGGCCTTTTTGTTGTTGTGCTGATTATTGTTCTAATTATAAGGTTGCGATGTATTCCCAATGGATAATTTTCCAGAAGTTTTTGAGATAGTCGGCTCTACGATTTCTATAATCAATATAATACGCGTGTTCCCAAACGTCAACAGTAAGAAGCGGAATTTTTCCGTCGGTGAGAGGATTTCCTGCATTGGACGTATTCACAATTTCTAATGTTCCTGAGGGGGTTTTTACCAGTCGCGTTCGCCCAGAACCAAAGTTATTGAGAGCACTAGTTTCAAATGCTGCTTGAAACGCTTCAAAGCTTTCTCGTTGCTGAATAATCGCTTGTTCTAGGGCTCATTCAGGTTTATTTTGCTCTTTGGGAGCTTGGAACTGTTGCCAAAAAAGCTGATGATTGAGAGCTTGGGCAGCGTTATTAAAGAGAGCACCTGCGGGAGCGGTTTTCACAAGCTCTTTGAGGCTTTCCAATGTTCATTGGGATGTCCCTTCAGAATGGGTGGTGTCAGAAGCCAATAAGGCATTGAGTTTGTCAATGTAGGCTTGGTGATGTTTGTGATAGTGATATTCGAGCGTTTCGGCACTACATACCGGTGCAAGAGCATTTAGCTCATAGGGAAGAGGGGGAAGTGTAAACATTGCAATACAAAGTAAGAATAAATAAGATATGTAAGACATTAGTAGCGTGTTGCAACTATAGGGGAAGGAAAAACAATTTCAAGTCTTTTAATCGTTCTTGCAATTTTTTTGGAATTCTGTATGCTAGAGATAGTTTTGTGTTAGCTTTTTCTTCCTTTTTTATTCTGGTTTATGCTAGATGGTTCTCAAACAGAAATACTATAATCTCTATCAAACCCATCTCTGGAGAGACATTCAAGCCAATGTCTATCACAAAGAACATTTTACGATAAGGCTTTTTGGACAAGAATATTTTGGGATTATCAAAAGGAAAAAAATCTGACCGTTTTCGTTGCAATGGTATCAGATGATGGGAATAGAGCTTCCCTCTGATGAAGAATTTGTTCGCAATGAATTGGCGAGAATTCGCAGACAATATGGAAAGTTGCGGGGAGCGATTTCGTTTCAGTTTGGATTTATCAATGAGATTATCAGCTTTGAAAACTGTGGAATGAGAGAAAATGAATTTGTGAACGATATTAAGCAAATGAGGCTGAATATTCGTGAAAAAATTACTCAACAATACGGACTTCAGCTGGCGTTTAGAGAAAATATGCCTCAGAGTAATATTATTTATTTTATAGATAAGTCTGATGAAGCATTGATGGATGAGATGAATTCTGGAGCAAAGCAAAAAGTCAAACACGGAATTTCCAAACACGTTGAATTTCAAGTAGCATGTACTGAACAGTACGAAGAATTTTATGCGAAATGGGTAGCGGTTGCGGGATTTAAAGGGTTTACACCGATTACCAAACAGCAATTTTATGAGTTGATGGAGTATTTGGAAGCAAACCAGTGTGGACATATTTTTGTTACGCTCCACGAGGGAAGTATTATTGCGGGAAGTATTTGTTTACTGGATGATAATCATTTAGTGTATTTGTATGGATTTGCAGAAAGGGGAAAAAATAGTTACGGAGGACAGCAATATCTCAAATTTAAAGCGTTTGGCTGGGCGAGGGAACATTGATATGATTACTGTGATATGATGGGAGGAGCTCCGACGGGCTTTGATGAACATCCCTTGGCAGGAGTCAGTGCGTTCAAAGAGTCCCTCTGAGGGAGCAAGATTGAACTGTATGGAAATTTTGACTTGGTTTTGCATCAGGGATGGTACAAGCTGTTCAAATGGTACACCAATTTTCGCGGGAAACATTAGGAGGTATCAGCTTTTTTTATCTTTTTTATCTACATTTTTTGTGGTTATCATATACTAATTTTTTGTTTTGTCAAAAGTTTTTGCAGGGGTGAAGTAAGAAAAACCTTGCTTTATGGTGGCAAATGCATATCAAGGAACCACGTACTATTCTTTTTTATTTCTTATTTCTTTTCTTATGGTCGTAAAAAAAACGGTAAGTACCGCTTCAAATGCAAAAAAATCTGCCGCTTCGAGAAAGTCCGCTTCTCCAGTTGCAGTTCCTACTCCTTCGAGAGCGGTCACCCAAACCACCAAACCAAAAGTGGTTATTCAAACTAAACAATTGGGAGAACGTGAAGCTCCTATGTATGCACAGGCTTCTTGCTGTGGTACTGGACACAGAAAATGATGTGGAAAATTGGTGGTGTTTTTGTTGGTATTGGTTAATCTGTTTTTTACGCTTTGGATGTTTTGGATGCTCAGAGACCAACAAGCTTTGATTGAAGAACAGCAAGCGTTTCAAGTATTGTCTAACGGAGGGTTAGAGAATTATCAACAGATGAAAGCCATTTATGCCACTCCAGAATATCAACAAGCAACCAGTATCGGAGTGTATCAGTTGATGGAAAGAGTCAATCAAACCTTAGCTAGTGTCCAAGAAGCCACTACAGAAGGTAATTCATAATATCAATTATTTGATATACTTTTTATTTTTCCTTTATTGTACTTATGATGACAAAAGAACCTACACAATGCCACAGAGCTGGGAAACTTGTATTGATTGTCCTGCTCGTTATCAATCTCGTGCTTTCTAGTTGTGCTTTTTATTACTCTTACCAAAATTACGATTTGGAAGTAATTAGAGGCGGAGGAAAAGCAAACTTTAACGCAATGAACAAATTTTATCGTTCTGAAGCGTTTGTGAAGTATGTGACTGAAGCACAGGCTCAGCAACTTGCTAGTTTTGACCAACTAGAACAGCCCGCTGATACAAATGATACAGAAGCTGCTCCTACAGCATTAGACCAAGCAAGTTTAGCAGCTTTAAAAGCTGATGTAAAAATCAAGGGAAACCCTAATGCAGAGATTACCATTATTGAATATGCTGACGCTAATTGTGGTTTCTGTAAACAGCAAATTGCTCAGACAAAGACTTTGCAAACCATTATGGAAAGCTATCCTAATGTAAATATGATTTACAAGAATATGCCGGTTTTGGGGTCTGTAGAAGAAGCACAGATTATTGAATGTTTTGGGAAAGACAGTACTGTAGATAATTATTATGCATTTGTGGAAGCAGTGTATGCTAATAATGCAGGAGTGGAAAATTTGTATACGCTGGCTACAAGTTTGGGAGGAAATGCTGACGCTATCAAAGCGTGTGTAAAAGATGGAACCTATCAAGGATTGGTAGATGCTCAAATGGCTGAAGGAAGAAGTTTCAAAATTAACGGAACTCCAGCAAGTCTCGTTATCAATAATACTAACGGAACCTACAAGCTCGTGGAAGGAGCACAACCTGTAGCAAATTTTGAGGCAACTATCAATAGTTTACTCAATGGGTAAGCGGTGAAACGTTGTACCTGATTTACAATAAAAAATCTCTTGCAATTGTGAAGTATTTTCCTACCATAGACATCGTCTTTCACAAAAGACTAAACAGGAAGAGAAATATCCTATTCCCCAATAGGATATTTCTTTTTATGATTTTTTAGGTGGGGTTTTTTAGGAGTTTTAGAATGCTGATTTTATAGGGGTGTTATTTTCATCAGCATTTCAAGAACATTTTTTTGCACTGCTGGTTGCATTGGGTCGACATTTCGCGGGATGATGTCAGCTTTTTGTAATACAAGTAAATGGTTGTGGTATCGCCACTGTTCGCTACCTTGATTTGCATTTCCTCGGAGAAGACGGGAAAGGATGGTCGCCACTTCTGCGATGGTAAGGGTAGCATTAGGAGAAAAAGCTGATTTAACGGTTTTTCCGTCGGCTTTAAGTCCCATTAGTCCGAGTTGGCAGGCTTGGATGATGGAGGTTTGGAGGTCTGGGGTGATTTGGTTGAGGTCGGAGAAGGTGTGGCACTGTCATTGCGTAAGTGGTCATTGCGAGCGAAACGCATCAGAATGACGAGGTGCATCCATAAGCTGGGAGAAAGCGACAATTAGTTTTGCCATTTCTGCTCTGGTGATGGGGGTGCGTGATGTTTGTATGGTATCGTGGGAATGCATTGGTAATGTGTCCGTATCGGATAGATTGATAGTATCCATATCATCAAATGCATCCACATTCGGATGGGTTAATGACCCGTCCCTACCTGAGGTATTGGTTGTTGGGCTTGGGTGTGAAAGGTCATCACACTGTTTATCATAATAAGAAGGAGAGAAATCGCCATCAGGGCAAACATCCTTTTTCAACGTTATGCCTCCTCATCCGCCTTGATTGTTGGTAGGAGGGAGAACGGGTTGAGGTTGGTTGGGGTGAGAAGCGTCATCCAAAGGGTCAGTACCTGCATTGATTTCTTCTTCATTGGTGAAAGTGTCGCCGTCTTCATCAGCGTTGGGGTCAAGGACTTTTACAGTTCTAGTTGCTGTTTCTGTGTTGCCTGCGGAGTCGGAGTAGCGGTACGTGATAAGGTAGTCGCCCGTTATCGAAGTATCTACTGTTCCGACAATGGAAATCACGTTTCCTGTTCCGTCGTAGTTATCGGTTCGGGTGGCTCACAGTTCGTTGTAAGTTGCATTTTGGAGCAAGACAATGAGAGGATCGCCGTTCAAGGTGATAGTTGGTTTGATCGTATCGACACTTAAACTCTCGGTACCTACACGCTCACCTATCATTATACCGAAACCAACGGCAACACGTGAAACATCGCGCAAAGAACCGTCCACCATTGTCCACAGTTCAGGAGGCGGGAATGGATTGTCTCCACTGAGAGTGATGGTTGGCGGAGTGATGTCCCCAAAACAACGTACAGGCATAGCGTGTACAAGGGTGGTAGTAGCCCAAGGCTTTCTGGAGTCACTCCAAAAGAAGAGAAGATAAGCAACTGTTCCACTAGAACTTGACGACCAATAAGAAGTACAGTCTCCTCATTTTTTTCTCCATTACCAAAACGATAATTAGCCAACGGTAATTTCAAAGCATTTGGGAGAGTGCTTACATTTCGGTTTCCTTCTGCTAGTAGTCCCTCCCATTCGTCTATAGTAGGCACGTGATATCCAGCAGGACATGGTCATTGTCTCGCTTTCAACGTATTAGTCGTATCTCCCCAAAGGTTATTATTTTTCGGATTTGACCAATCCCCAGTCAATGCCTCCCTTATAATAAATGTTCAGCTAGTATAAGGATTTGTAGGTCAGTAAACAGAAGTATCAACTGTAATTGAAGAAGTAGGATATTGGGTAATTGCACCATCATTATTAAATCCATAATTATTTCCTCGCTGAAGATACTTTCCATATGAAGAACTTCCTATTCCAGCAATAGTTGCTCCTACATTACAACTTGCTATTTATTGCTCTGTTGTAAATAAAAAAAACACTTGAAAAAACTCATAAAATAATAGTTTAGTTAGTTTATAACCTAACATTATTCTATGAGCAACAAACTTATAACTTTTTCATTCAACTTGCATATGCAATATGCAAAGAAACAGTTTGGAAGTACCTATTTTACGAGAAAATGAAAAGGTATTGAACCACATAGCCCAATGGGTAGGAATTTATGTCTTCAACATTATTCAGAAAAATCCTTCTTATAGAGATACAGAAAATGATTTACTCGGATGGTCTAATATTCGCAATATATTAAAAGAATTAACAAGAATTCCTGACTAT